>DBDD01000094.1:0-607 GCA_002293365.1 Christensenella sp. UBA941
GTGGTGAAAACGGGCAGCAGCGTCATAGGATTAACGTTTACGTCCGAGAGGAAAAGCCCTTCAAGCGAATAGTATGTTTCCTGAAGCCCGCCGCTCTCCAAATTCAGACGCGATACCATAGCGCCTTCTTCAAGGCGCTGGCTGAAAACCAGCTCGCCGCCTATCTGCACCAGCGAAGTAATCCGGCCGTATTGAAAGGGGGGATCCGATTCGCCCTCGTAGCTGATTTCGTGAATTAACAGCGAATTCGCGCCGTTAGCGTCGTAACGGAAAACGCGCTCGGCCGCTAGGGCAGTCCCCTCGCCCGAATAGAGCGTGTCCGCGATGTATATGCTGCCTTGAGCCCCTTCCGATACGAGCGAGGCGTAGTAGAAACCGTCGTCCGAAGCGATTATCCGGCTTTCAAGCGCGCCGTTTTCATCGAGTATCAGTACCTCTTTCTTGCCGCCGTCCACGACGTATACGCGCCCGCTTGGCCCCGACGATACGGCGGAAGGCCCTTCGAACGCGAACTCGCTTGCGAAAGGGGAATCCGAAAGATACGCCATCCCAAACCAGCACACTAAGGCCAGCGGCAAAAGTGCCGCGGCCAGGACGATCATCCATG
>DBDD01000094.1:644-1670 GCA_002293365.1 Christensenella sp. UBA941
ATCGATAAAAATCAAATCGGCGTACTCCCTAAGCTCCTCGCGCACGACGACGATCTCATTCTTTTTCAGCTCGTTTACCGCCGCTTCGAGTAAATGCCGCATGCTGATCGGCGCTTCTTCCGAAGCGGCCATGAACGCAGCGCAAACCACGATATTTTTGATATGCCCGCCGGAAAGGTTGAATTTCTCCGCGAGGAAATCCCAGTCGATATCCTCTTCGCACGGCGCGCGCTTTGGAAGCGTGCGCAGGTAAATTTCCCTGCGCGTTTGCGCGTCGGGGAACGGAAAATGTACGATAAACGTGATGCGGCGCATGAAGGCCGCGTCGATATTCTGCATGAGGTTTGTCGCTAAAATGCTTACGCCGTCATGCTCCTCGATCTGTTGAAGCAAATAGGCGACTTCGACGTTCGCGTTGCGGTCGTGCGAGTCCTTGACCTCGCTGCGCTTGGAGAAAATCGCGTCGCATTCGTCGAAAAAGAGGATGCAGTTGGACTTGCGCGCTTCGGCAAAAACGGCGGCGAGGTTCTTCTCCGTTTCGCCGATATATTTCGATACGATTTGCGAGATGTTGATCTTGTACAGCTCCATGTTGAGCTGCCTGGCGATTACCTGGGCGCACATCGTCTTACCCGTACCCGGCGCTCCCGCGAACAGGATCGAGAGTCCTTTACCATAACTGAGCTTGCGCTCGAAGCCCCAATCGTGATACACAGTATGCGCGAACCGGATATGCGCCGTCGCCTGGCGCATAAGTTTTTTCTGCGCTCCGGGCAAAACGACGTCGTCCCACGTAAAGCGCGGCTGTATGCGCTTTGCGAGCTTATCGAGCTTATGGACGGCCTGCCGGTAGCAGCAGCGGTGCAGCTGCGCGCTGTCCACGGCGGCGCCGCCTGACGCCGCCTGTTCGCACGCTTTTTGTATTTGAAGCGGCTCGAAGCGGAATTTTGACGCGACCTCTTCCAGCGATACGTCCTCTTTCAGCGAAACGCCTCCTAAAAAGTGGGCGAACAGCTCGAGACGCTC
>DBDD01000094.1:1701-2788 GCA_002293365.1 Christensenella sp. UBA941
CAAACGAGGAATATATCCGCATCGAACTCCAAATCCGCGATCGCTTGCAGAAGCTCCGGCGAGTTTTCGGTATCTCCGTCCTCGAGGCGCGATTCCAGGTTGAAAAAGCACAGGCGCGCATTTGCGAGCCGCACGGCTAGGGCGGCTTCAGCTATGCCGGCAACGCCCGCCGCCTTCGCGTCCACGAAGAGGCATTTTTTGTTTTGGCGCGCCATCAGGTGCTTGAGCTGGAACCGCCTGCCGCTTCCGGGCGGGCCGCACAGCACGACGGCGTTTTCTTTTGAGCTTGAGCTTAGTGCGCGATCCAATTCATCCGCAATGGTTTGGCGGATCACGATCGAGCCGGGAGGCTTGTCGCGCGCGCCGTCGAACAGCTTGCCGCATGTTGTGCGGATTTCGCCGTTCGCCAGGAACCCTGCGACAACGCTTCGCAAGCGCAGATTTCCTAAAAGCAGCGCTTCGGGATCGAACAAGGCGGCAAACGGACGGGGCGCGCTGAACGCCGGAATATATTCCTCAACGACGCTCCCGGGCGGCAGGTATAGCTGCACAGCCAGCGAAGCCGTCGGATTTTTCTTGGTAATATCGTCTTGTAAATATGCGAACAACCGTTCGTATTTTTTGTCGAGCTCCGCCGCGTAGGCGAGCACCGCGCATTGGCGCTCGAAGCCGTTTAGAGCGAATCGCTCGAATAATTCAAGCAGGCGAAAGCCCTTGTCCGTGAGCTCCAAGCGCTCGGCGACGGCCTTTTCGCCCAGCTCGATTTGGGCGCGCTCGTCTTCGCTTATGCGCTGCCAAAGGCCAAGCTGCTCGGACTTTTCCAGATTATGCTCGAATTCCTCCCTCGTCACGACGAGTCCGAGCATGTTTTTCAGATCGTTGCCGGGACCCACCCATTGGTGGTAACGGTAAAACAAGTAGAGCCTGTAGTCCAAAAGGGCGAAAAGATCGCGCAGCAGCTCCCATTGATCGGCGTATCCGAGGGCTACCCGTTCGTAGCGAATGTCGCGAAGGCGGTATTCTTCCATTTCGCCCTCCTCTAAGGTATTTGTACGGTCTGCGCCATCGGCGCGTTGATTTTGATCAC
>DBDD01000153.1 GCA_002293365.1 Christensenella sp. UBA941
TACAACACCATGATAGAAAATATTGGCGTAAAGCTGTATGTGCATCTCAGCCCGCGCTACCACGCCGGCAGGCCGCTGACCCCCAGACAGTATAGATTCTGCGCGGGCTATTGGGACAGAGAGAGCGAGGTAGAAAAAGAGCGACTGATGCGAAAGGTTGAAATGGAGAAAAAACGCAGGCGCGAGGGCGGTTGATATGAACAGTATATTTCAAAAGACAAGCGCGCCTTGGGCGCGATACGGCGAATATGAATACCGGCGCGGAGATGACGACCATCTGTATATATTGCCTTCGCAAGCCGCGAAGCCATCCGTCTACGATCCGCTGGTGAACGCCGAGGCCATGGTGGTGGACGCTCTGAATGTCGGCAGGCTTTCGATGAAGAAGGTCAGCGAAAAACAACTGCGCGATGCCGTGATGGATTTCGTGACAAAATACGGCCTGCTCGGCTTCATGACCGCTCTGCCTACGACGGCGGATTTTATGGACTACGACGCGATCTACTTGCCGAAGAACCATTTTATCAAGGAGGAAACGATGACCACGAGGGAGTATATATCCCTCTACTTCCCGTTTAGCAGGCCGGACTTTTACAAGGATAAAAGAACGGCGGAGTGGCGTGTTGGCGGCAGTGAGCAAATCGACCGGGAGGCGCTGGCGCTCGCTATGGCGTTCGGCAGCGGGCCAATGGCGCTAAACATGAGCTTACAGCGCGGCTACGCCGAGCGGTACGACTGGATCGTTACGCAGTTCCGCGACTTGGCTTTTACGCTGGTTTCGAGTATTCTTTTCTACGAGGATAAGGATAAGGCGGACGAAAGCACTCTCGACCTCTACAGGCAGGGAATAGCGGCGTTCGGCGGCATAGCGCCGACGTATCATATCAGCCTGTACCGCGACAAGCCTATGATCGTTTGGGATTTCCATTCCCTGCTGCGCGGGATTCAAATGATGTTCAGCTTTGCTCTTACGGACGAGGCGAGGCCGCTGCGCCTATGCAAGAATTGCTCGATGGCGTTTGTTGCGGAGCGGCCCGACGCAGAATTTTGCGGGCAAGAGTGTAAATAATACGACGGGAGCGTTGCATCTATGGAATATTCTGAAAAGTTACGCGAGCAGGTAAGAGACTTGACGCTGATGCTGCTCTATCTTAACTCCTTTGGCGAGGATGGTTATCGCCGCAGTTGGAAGGGATACGATTTCGATGATCTTAATCAGCTCGCGGAGGATGGCTATATCAGCGAGGGGCGGCGGGCAAAATCGGTTGTATTATTCGATGAAGGAATCGAACGCGCTGAAGCATTGTGTGCGGAGTACGGCATTCAAATTCAGCCGTCACAGGCGCAAGAATAAAAACGAAGCTTAAAAAAGAGCGGAGCGCCAACGGTTTAGCTGGCGTCCCGCTCGCGGCGTATTCAGTTTTAAGGCATTCCCCCCGTCCGCAAAAGCCCGAATGTGCCGCAAACAGGCCGGTTGCGTGTGTTGTAGTAGGTACTTATCCGAAGTACCCCTTACAACATACATCTTTAGATAGTTCTGTATAGCATTCATTCAGGAGGAATCGTCCATGAAACCTAAAATACGTATGATAGCCCTACTTCTCGCCGCAATAATCGCGCTGACCTTCGCTCCTTTTTCTCTGGCGGCGGAAAACGGCGCGATGGTTTCCGTCCAAAAAGGCGAAACAAAACCGTTCCAGCTCTATCCGAGAACAAGCAACCGCTCAAGCGCGGCCGGCGCGCCCGCGCTATATAGCGATTTCGCCTCTGTTAGCTCGGGCGACGAACATATCGCCAAAATCGTGGAGCAGCACGGTACGCTCCAAATCGTTGGCCTTTCTCTTGGCGTTACAACCTACGAGGCGACGACTAAAGACGGCGAGACGTTCACGGGCATTATCTCCGTAATCGACCGCGCTCCGGCAGAGCGCGCCGACGACGCGGGCGAGCTAGACGGAAGTAACGGCAATTGGCTGTACGGCGGCGGGGGCGGCTATCAATACTGCTTGGAATACTTCATATACGGCGACGCCGATAAATACTCGGGTGAACCTCTCTACCATATGGACAACCCCGATTACTACATAAACAACGCCGACTACTACACGGACGGCCACGGCGATGTATATTATATTGGCGGCGACAACATAGACGACTGCGGGAGGATCCGCATTCGCTACAGCATCGGGCGGGCGCACGACGTTACGCTTAGCGCGTCGGGCGGTATCCGCTTGGACGACGACGGCTATTTCTACAAGGACGGCGAGGCGTCTTCGCTGCCCGGCTCCGTCTCCAAGGTATGGGCCGGGACGATCACAATGGCCAGCCCGACCATGGGAACGACGACTGTCGACGTTTATCTGGAATAGTATTTAAAAAATACGCGTGCCCCGGAGGGGTAGAAAATAGACCTATTGTATTTTTCCAAGGAATCGCCGCTATGCGCGGCCGTTCCTAATCAACAATGTGGTTAGCGAAACAACCGGTCACTTGGGGCGACGGTTGTTTCGCGAATTTCGTCAAAACAATCTCCTCGCGAGCTTCGCCCGCGAGGAGATTTGATGCACTAACATCCCAACAGGAGTATATGTGTTTGATTAATCAGACACGTAAGGCAGAAGCGCCACTACGCGCGCGCGCTTGATCGCTATCGCGAGCGAGCGCTGGTGCTTGGCGCAAACGCCGCTCATGCGCCGGGGCATGATCTTGCCGCGCTCGGTTATGAACTTGCGCAGCTTATTCGTGTCTTTATAGTCGATGGACTCTGCCTTTTCTACGCAAAAAGCGCATACCTTGCGGCGGCTTTTACGGGTGCGGGGCCGTTTATTGTTGTTGCGTTCTTCCGACAATTGATTCCCTCCTTTGCATTGATCAAATAAATGAGCAGGCTAAAATGGGAGACTATCGTCGTCCACATCGGTAAATGGCGCGAAGCTCGCGGCGGGCTCGGGCGGCAACGGCGGACGGCTGTAGTCCCCGCTTCCGCTGCCGCGTTGTCCGTCTCTAAGGAACTGTACGTCCTCCGCTACGACCTCCGCGGCAATGCGTTTGTTTCCGTCCTTATCCTCGTAATTGCGGATTTGAAGCGAGCCGCTGATAGCCGCCTGACGTCCTTTTTGCAGATACTTCGCGCAAAGCTCGCCCAGCTGCCTCCACGCGACGATATTTATAAAGTCCGTCTGCTTTTCTCCGTCCTTGCTGGCAAAGCGACGTTCAACCGCGAGGCGGAACGTGCAAACCGACGTCCCGGAGGGCGTCGTGCGCAGCTCGGGATCCGCCGTTAGATTTCCGATGAGAATGACTTTGTTCATAAGATCGACCTCCCCCTAGTCGTCCAGCTTGGTTACGAGATAGCGGATGATTTCGTCGGCTATCTTGAAGTTACGTTCGAGCTCCTTCGGAAATTCGGAATTGGCGCTAAACCGCATGAGGACATAATAGCCTTCGGTCTTGTAGTCGATCGGATAGGCAAGCTTACGCCTGCCCCACTCGTCGACGGAGTCGACCGTGCCGCCATTAGCGGTAACAAGCGCGCTGAATTTTTCGATGGCTGCCTTGACGCCGGCTTCGTCCGGCTGGTTCGCTACGTCCAAAACGTAAAGCGCTTCGTACTTCGTCATTGATTTCACCTCCTTATGGTCTATCGGCCCCCGCCAAACAGGGGCAAGAAGGGACGTTAGCAGCTTATTATAGCACTAAAAATAAATAATGCAAACTTTTTTAAAAATGAATGCCAATAAACGCTTTTGCGCGGTTTTACCGGTTTTACTCGCCGCCTATCCCCTTCAATTCCAAATAAACCGGCTCGTACCCCAGCCTTCTCATGCACCTTTCCATATCGTCCATTGCTAAAAACACGCTCGCGGCGTTGTCGTTCGGATGGAACGCGACGCGGGGCGCGCCCTTTAAATCCGCGTCTATTACGAGCGTTACCTCGCGCGATTCGTCGTTAATAAGCGCCAAAGGCCCGACGGCCCCGGGAGTAAGCGAAAGCTTGTCCATAAGCTGCGCTTCATTGGCGAAGCTGACGCGCGAAATGCCCATGGCCTTGGAAAATTCGCTGGTCTTAAACGCCTTGTGCGCCTCCGCGAGCAAAAGGTAGAACCGCGTCCCTTGCCTATTGCACAGAAACAGATTCTTCGCGTGCGACGCCCCTTGGCTGCAATCGAGCGCGGCGCATTCCTCCATCGTATGGACGGGTTCGTGTTCGTATAAATCGAACGGCACGCCGCATTTGTTCAGAAAATCGACAGTTTTTTGTTTCATTTATGATAAACTTCCCCCGCGTTTATCTTGCACGCCCTATAAAGCTGCTCCAGCAAAACCACGCGCGCCAATTGGTGACAAAACGTCATTTCGGAAAGCGAAAGGCGCATATTCGCGCGCTCCAGGACGTTTTCATGCAGCCCGAGCGAGCCGCCTATACAAAACGCTATGTCGCCGCGCTCCATAGCAAGCTTATCGATAAGCGCCGCAAAGCCCTCGCTCGAAAGCTGCTTCGCGCCTAGGTCGAGCGCTATGACGTAATCGAGCGCGCCTATGCGGCTTAAAAGCGCCTCGCCCTCCTTGCGCTTAACGGCGTCCGCTTCTAAGGCCGAAAGCCGCTCCGGCGCTTTCTCGTCCTTGATCTCGTGCTCCGTAAGCTTCATATAGCGCGAAAGCCGCTTTTGGTATTCCGCCGCCGCGGCCTTGTAGAAGGGCTCCTTTAGGCGGCCGGCGGAAATCAATTTTACCTTTTGCATATATTTATACCTATTGTAGGGAACGGTTCTAAACCGTTCCGCGTATTCGGAATAAAGCGGAACGGTCTGGGACTGTTCCCTACATCACTATGCGCGCCGCGCCACAGACAGCTTCATCTCCATGATATCGCTCAAACGCAGCGCCTCCACAACCGTCTCCATCGCGAGCGCCTCGTTATTGTTGTCCTTGGAAAGATGCCCCAAAATGGCGGTGCGCACGCCGCGTGAAAACAGCTTGACGAGCGCCTTGCCGCAGTCCGCGTTTGAAAGGTGTCCGCGGGAGCTGAGAATCCGGCGCTTAAGCTGTCCGGGATACGGGCCGTTTTTAACGAGCTCGACGTCGTGATTCGATTCGATGACGATAGCGTCCGCGTATTCGGCGGCGTCCAGCGCGTAATCGGGCATGAAGCCCAAGTCGGTCAGCATCACGAGCTTGTTCGCTCCGGACATCATGGCGTAGCCGACGGGCTCGGCGGCGTCGTGGGAAATAGGGATCGGGTTCACGCAGATATCCTTTATATAGAAATCCTGCCCCGTCTCGAAAACGCGCACGTTCTGCGGGCGTATTTCGCCCAGCCTTGCCTCCATCGCCGCCCACGTCGCCGCGTTCGCGTAGACGGGCAGGCCATATTTGCGCGATAAAACGCCGACGCCCGCGATATGGTCGGTATGCTCGTGCGTAACGAGTATCGCGGAAAGCGAGTCCGGCGAAAGGTTGTTTTCGTGAAGAAGCGCCTCGATCGTGCGCCCCGGCAGCCCGGCGTCGATCAAAACGGCCGTGCGCGCGCTGGAAACGCAGCACGCGTTGCCGTTACTGCCGCTGGCCAAGGGACAAAAAGAAAGCATCCGGCGCCTCCCGATGTTTAATCTTGTATCATTATAGCATCTCGCGTGGAATGTACAAGGAAAAATAGCCATTGGTATTCCGCCGATTATCAGCGCCCATTTTGCGTTTATTTTTCAATATCACGATTATATTATTGACATCTCGGCCATAATATGCGTATTATGAATTAGATTTTGCGTAAATATCGCAAAATGGAGGTAAATACGATGTTGCTAGAGTTTAGAGCAAAGAATTACAAATCTTTCTGCGATGAGATGGTTTTTTCCATGGTTCCGGCGCAAAAGCAGAAGGGTCTGGATTACAGCATCCTAAAGCAAAAAGGCGGGGCAGAAACATATAAAGGCTTGTGCTCGTCTGTCGTGTACGGGCCAAATGCTTCGGGGAAGACGAATATCATCAGCGCGATGGATACGTTTAAGCAGATTGTGCTGAGGGGGCATATTAGGAATGATAAGGTTGGTTCGCCAAATCAAGCCGCATATACATTGGAGCTAATACCTTATGCTTTTTCAAGCTCCGTTCATCCTCTCGAGTTGGGGATTAAATTCATCGAAAAAAAATTGCTTATCGAGTATTCCTTCGCTGTCGATCTTGGAAGCTTTATTAATAATAACCACCGAAGAGCGATACTTTCAGAAAATTTAAGAATCAATGGTGCTCTTATTTTTGAGCGTTCAAAAGAATTAGGCTTTGGCGCGTTGCGCGACATGCCCTTTCTTCAACCATATCTGGCAGACGTACTACTTAAAAACTTGGAAAGCGCGAAAGGCTTGTCGAAAAGCGCCTTAAATGAGCAGGAATTATTCTTGATGAATGGATTCAAGAATATTTTCTCTCCAGATTTTATCTCCTTAATTATCCATTGGCTGGAGGAACATTTTTTAATTGTGTATCGTGCAGATCAAGTAGAAGCTACGAGAGAAATTCCGGTTAACGATCCCTCTGAAAGCACAGCCTTTTTTGATAAAGGCCTAAATGGTGCTCTTAATGGTGCTCTAGGTTTGCCCACTTCACTGGGTTTCGTTTTTTCAAAAGATAAAGCAAAGCTAATACCGTACTCAATACTAAAAAGTTCGAAAAAAGCAGTAGAGGCAGAATCATTTGAATCATATGGCACTATTCGTTTTATAACCGCTGTATATCCTCTGGTAGAAATTGCACTTAAAAACGGCAGCACCCTCGTCGTCGACGAATTCGACGCCTCCATCCACCCGATGGTATTGATGAACATCATCAAGATATTCCATAACGACGAGATCAACACAAAGGGCGCGCAGCTTATCTTCAACACGCACAACCCGATATTCCTGAATTCCAGCCTCTTCCGCCGCGACGAAATCAAGTTCGTCGAGCGCAATGAAGAAACTAATTGCAGCGAGGTATATTCGCTGTCCGATTTTCGCACCTCCGGTAAATACGGCGTCCGCAAGACGGACGACTATATGAAAAACTACTTCGTCAACCGCTATGGGGCAATCAAAGACGTCGATCTTTCTGATCATTTTTTAAACATCATCGAGCATGATCAAGAAGAGGTGCAATAATGGGAATGCGTGACCCAAGGCCGTTTATCCGATATTTTTCTGTCGAGGGCGAAACAGAAAAATGGTATCTTGACTGGTTGGAGAAGCAAATCAACGCTAGTCCGAAAGCGGAGTTTATTGTTAAATTGGAAAGCAGGGTCAAACAAAATCCCGTGCGTTTCGTCAAGGGGTTTTCGCTCATAGCCGATAAAGCGGAGCTCATCCATATTTGTGATTACGAATGCAATACCGAAGAATATATCCGGCGTTTTAAGCTAACGCTCGATAGGATTACAGAAGCCAGAAAAATAGTCAACGATACGAAAACCCGCAAAAATTGGTGCACGTACACATTAGCGTACAACAATTTGTCGTTTGAATTATGGCTAATCTTACACAGAGAGAATTACCGCGGTTCATTTACCCATGGCGATCAATACTGGCCTAAACTCCAGTCTGTTTATGGATTAACCGTCCAATCGCTTGAAAAATACAAGCAGTACGACAATTTCCAAGCTCAAGTTTTGGACAGGCTTACGCTGCTCGATGTAATCAAGGCCATCGAACGCGCCGAGAAAATCGAACAGGCTAACAAGCGCAATTATCAGCCGGAAAATTATAACGGCTACGATTACTACGCCAACAATCCTTCTCTCTCCATCCACATGCCAATAAAGGCTTTATTGATCGAATGCGGCTTGCTATAGCCGCGAATACCGTAGCCCTGGTTTTCCCCACCCACGCCCCCTCTCCCCAGCTCTCTCCACACGCCGCGCCCGGCGCCCAGCCGTATATTTTTCCCGAAAAGCGCGCTTTGCCTTTGCCTTTACCCGAAAACTTTGTTATGATAGTGGATACGATGTGGATGCCTGTATAGACGCTCGTGTGCAAAACCCGGCTATACACAGATATAGCGGGCGCATGCCTGTGGATTTTCGGGGCGCATAAGGGGGGATTGGGCTTTGTCGCCAGCGGAAGAAC
>DBDD01000175.1 GCA_002293365.1 Christensenella sp. UBA941
CGCGAGCGTAAGCCCCATGGACACGGCGGCAGCCGTACCGGAGGCCGCGCCGCCGAAAAAACCCGCCAATAGCGTCATAGTCACCGCGACTATGCTCGCAAGCGAGAAATCGTAGACTGTCATATTGGCAAGGCCCAGAACCAGCGTCCCCGCCAGCACGCATAGACCCAGAAACTCCTCTTCGGCGACTTGGCCGCGCATGTTAGGCTTCCCCAGCGAGAGTGCCCTATAGAAGATGAAGTATAGCGTAAACGCCATAAGCGCCTCCAACGTGCCCATGAACGCGTCATAGAGCGAACCGAGGCGGAAGAGGGGGATTACCGCGCAAAGCGAGAGCAAAAAAACAAGCAGCATTTCGTGCCTAATAACGCGCTTGCGTAGCGTTTTGTAGACCGTCGCCGCCGCGAAAAACAGTAGCGTACCCGTAACGCCCGGCAAGACCTGTTCCGGAGCGGTAAGCGCGCCAAGGATTACGCCTAGCAGCGCGAAGATCGGCGAATATGACAGGCTCCATGCCGCGGCGAACAGCGCCGGGCCGAATGGCGAAATCGCGTCGAGCAGGCAAATGCGGCTTGTCAGCGCACACAGAGTGAAAATTACGGCGCGGGACACCCATTCGCGGCGGCTGACTTTCGAAACCAGCGGTGTAATGCGCTCGATCACGCTTTCAATGGCCGCGGTGATGGTGCTCATATATAACTACTCCTTGAACGAAACGATCGGTACATGTATTGTAACAAGGCTTGTCCGTATAAAATTGTCGAGGTCGCGCCGAAAAGCTTGTCGAGTTTCAACTTTTCGCCGTAGGGTTGTAGGAATGGCAAAATATGTGTAAACTAGAATAGGCTTTTGCTTAGGAGGGAACTTTATTGCTGAACATTTGGGAACTGGCGCCTACAAAAACCGAACTGAAGCGGTTTATGAAATTCGCTTATAAATTTTATAAAGACGATCCGAATTGGGTACCGCAGCTACGCTCGGATATGATGAACATCCTAACAGGCACGCACAACACATTGTTTCGCTACGGGCCGCATACGTTCTTTATGGCCTATAGGGATGGTGAGCCAATCGGCAGGATTTTAGCCGGTATCGACGAAAAGCTGAACGATATCTATAAAATGAAGCAAGCCTACTTCGCCTTGTTCGAATGCGTAAACGACCAAGAAGCCGCGAACGGCCTCTTTGCGGCGGCGCTTGATTGGGCAAGGCAAAAGGGAATGGATACGATTATCGGCCCCGTTTCCCCGACGAACGGCGACGACTCCAAGGGCGTTTTGATACAGGGCTTCGACGAGCGCCCTAAACTAATGAACAGCTATAACCCGCGCTATTACGTACAGCTATACGAAAATTTCGGCTTCCGCAAGGATGAAGACCATATCGCTTACATAATCCACGATAGGGACATCACATTTAGTAAAAAGAAGGAACAGATAGAAAAAGCGAAAAAGCGTTTCGGCTTTACCATAAAGCCGCTTTCGCTCGAAAATATCCGCAAGAGCGCCGAAGAACTACACCACGTCCTTATCGAAGGCATGCCAATCGGCTGGCAATACACTACGCCGCCGGACGTCGACGCCCTCGTAGAAGAGATCATGAACTTAAAGATGCTCTACAAGGGCAGGTACGTCTATGTCGCATATTCGGCCGAGGGCGAGCCTATCGGCTTTGTCGTCGGCCTTCCTGACTACAATCAGGTGCTCCGGCGCATGAACGGGCGGCTTTTCCCGATAGGCTGGATGTACTTCCTCGCCGGAGCGCGGCGTATAAACGGTATCCGCATGTTTGTGCAGTTCGTCTCGCGCAAGCACGTACAAAAGGGTATCAACAGCGCGATGTTTTGGGAAGTGTATCAGGATTTCAAGCGCGACAAAATGGAATTTTGCGAAGCATCCACCATTGGCGAGTACAATACGCCCTCGATAGCGAGCATCATGAATTTGGGATTCGAGCCGTACAGGGTTTATCGGGTTTATAGGAAGGACTTTTAGGGGTTGAATAATTATTTCGCTGGGCATATAATATAAGCATAAAGGGAATTGCCGTAAGCGCGGTTGTTCCGATACTAGGTATTTAGAAACAACCGGCTATTTGCGTGGGCGGTTGTTTCGCGTTATACGGAGGATTACGATCAGAAGTATCATGAATACTATGATCTGTGTAATTTCCATAGACGCCACCTCCCTCCTAAAAGAAGTTCGGTGGAACAACCGCGCCGTCGGGCAATTCCCAGTATGCTAGGTTTGTTTTATCACAAATATGGTTCTGGTGGCAGAAAAAAATTTTTTAACGAACATATTTGATTTCTCCGAATACATTAATGAATTAAACATGATTATTTAGCTATGCTCTTTTCATTATGTTTAAAGGAGAAAAGATTATGGACTATGCCAAGATGATCGACAGATGTCTTAAAATTAAGACTCAGAAGCTGGCGTGGAATCAGCAGTGCGTCAAGATCGGGCACCAAGAGCTATTAAATGATCAATTGCGCGTTAAAATTCGATCACAGAGACTTACGACAGAGCAGCAAGCGGAAAACTTACGAACATTAAGATTGCGCAACGACCTATTGCAATCGCAAGTCGAGTACAACAGGAAAATGACAAACGCTTTCTCACGTCAATTCGATAGAGAAAATGAAGCCGAAGAATATAATATTTCAACGATGCGTCAGCTTTTGCAGCTTCAAAACAGAGGCTTTGAGACTGTATTCAATCGTGGCGTCCCGATTGAAGTCAGAGACCTTTTTCCCGAGCCGGCTGATAATAACGTTGTATACGAAGTTATTAGGCAGCTTACGGACGCCGGATACATAAACAATGCTGATAGCGAATTTGTGTAGGGGCGTATTGCCGTCCGCGAATTAAGGTATTACCTGTAGGGACGCCATATATGGCGTCCCTGATCAAATGCGGTGTCGATTTTGGGTCACGGACGCGATGTATCGCGTCCCTACAGGTTTATGCGATTATCGCGGGCGGGCATGGAAGCCCGCCCCTACAAATTATGCCTCGGCCTTAACTGCTTCAGCCTTTTTGAAGACCAATTTCCCATCCTCCAGCGCGGCGCGTACGTCGTCTCCAAGCTTAATCCTGCCCGATAGCAAATCTTCGCTCAAAGCGTCCTCGACGCGCTGCTGGATTGCCCTTCTTAGCGGCCTCGCGCCGTAAACGGGGTCGAAGCCCTCCTTGGCGAGCTGAGCTACGGCCTCGTCGTCTACCGACAGATGTATGTCGCGCTCCTCAAGCCGCTTGACGACTGCGCCGAGCATAAGCTTGACTATTTCGGACGTATGCTCCTCCGTTAAGGGATGGAATACGATCAATTCGTCCACGCGGTTCAAGAACTCGGGGCGGAACGTCTTTTTCAGCTCGCCGAGCATCTCCTCCTTCATGCGCTCGTAGTCGACGACGTTGGTTTCGCTTGCAGCGCCGAAGCCCATCCTGCGCGACCGCGCGATAGAATGCGCGCCGACGTTTGACGTCATGATGATGATCGTATTCCGAAAGTCCACCGTGCGGCCCTTGGCGTCTGTTAAGCGCCCGTCCTCCAATATTTGCAGGAGGATATTGAACACGTCCGGATGCGCTTTCTCAATTTCATCCAATAGTATCACGGAATACGGCTTGCGGCGTATCTTCTCCGTAAGCTGCCCGCCCTCGTCGTAGCCTACGTAGCCCGGAGGCGAGCCGACCAGCTTGGAAACCGAGTGCATCTCCATATACTCGGACATATCCACGCGCACGACGGCGTCCTCGTCGCCGAACATCGCTTCGGCTAGAGCCTTGGAGAGCTCCGTCTTGCCGACGCCTGTCGGCCCGAGGAAGATATACGAGCCTATCGGCCGCTTCGGGTCTTTCAGGCCGGCCCTGGCTCTGCGAATAGCGCGCGCAACGGCGGATACGGCGTCCTCCTGCCCGATAACTCTATTGTGCAGCGCATCCTCGAGGTGTAGCAGCCGTTCGGTTTCGTCCTCCGTAAGCTTTTGCACGGGTATGCTGGTCCATCCTGAGACGACCGACGCGATATCCTCCTCCGTAACGACGCACTGGCTCGTCTTGCGCTTGTTCTCCCAGGCTTCCTTGGCTTCCTGTATTTCGCGGCGCAGCTTTTGCTCCGAATCGCGAATTTGGGCGGCTTTTTCATAATTTTGATTGTTTACCGCTTCTTCTTTCTCTTTGCGCAGCGCTTCGAGTTTTACCTCCATCTCCTTCATGTCCGGCGGCGCAATGTACGTATTCAATCGTACCTTGCTCGCGGCCTCGTCCATGAGGTCGATCGCCTTGTCGGGCAGGAAGCGGTCGGTAATGTAGCGGTCGGACAGCTCCACGGCGGCCTTTATAGCCTCGTCGGTAATGCTGGCCTTATGGTGCGCCTCGTAGCGGTCCCGAAGGCCCAAAAGTATCGCGACCGTCTCCTCCTTCGTAGGCTCGCCGACGTTTACAGGCTGGAACCGGCGTTCTAGCGCCGCGTCCTTCTCGACATACTTGCGGTATTCGTCTATAGTCGTCGCGCCGACGACCTGGATTTCGCCCCTGGCAAGGGCGGGCTTAAGTATATTCGCCGCGTCTATCGCGCCCTCGGACGCGCCCGCGCCCACGAGCGTGTGGATTTCGTCGATGAAGAGAATGACGTCGCTCGATTCCTTAAGCTCTTTCATGACCTTCTTTAAGCGTTCCTCGAACTCGCCCCGGTACTTCGCTCCCGCGAGCATGCCGGAAAGGTCGAGCGTAACGACGCGCTTGCCCTTCAATAGCTCCGGGATGTTGCCGTCCGTTATGCGCTGGGCAAGCCCCTCCGCGATGGCGCTCTTGCCGACGCCCGGATCGCCTATGAGCACGGGATTGTTCTTCGTGCGGCGCGAGAGTATCTGGATTATGCGCTCTATTTCCTTCGAGCGGCCTATAACTGGGTCTAGCTCTCCATCCTTGGCGGCTTTGGTCAAGTCCTTGCCGTATTGGTCGAGCGAGGGCGTGGGCGCGCCCTTGCGCGCTCCGCCTTTGCCGCCTTGATGGCCGGGCGAATCGTCTCCGCCGAGGCGCGTGCGTATCGTCTGCGCGTCGACGCCAAAATCGGCCAGTATCCTCGCCGCAATCGATTCGCGTTCGCGTACGAGGGCCAATAGCAGGTGCTCCGTGCCGACGTAGCTGTGGTTCATGTTCTTGGCCTCGTAGAGGCTTAGCTCGATGACCTTTTTAGTGCGCGGCGTATAGCCGAACGCGTCGGTGAACTGGAAGTCCCCCCGGCCGACGAGACGGTCGATAGCGTCCGTCACGCCCTCAATCGAGACTCTATTCGGCGCGAGCAGCTTGACGGCGGCGCTGCCTGACACCTTTAGCAGGCCCAGCAATAGATGCTCCGTGCCGACGTAGTTATGCCCTAGCTCGCGCGCGCTTTCCTGCGATAGGCTAAGCGCACTTTGAGCCCCTTCAGTGAATTTTCCCATATAATCCATATATGTGTCCTCCGTAGATAAATTTCATGTTAATAGCACTATTATTTCTTTATTATCCCAACGCACCTAGCGTCTCCCGAACCGCGTTGGCGCGCAGATAGTCGCGCTCCTCGGCGGCGACTTCGCGGCCTTGCTGCTTTTGCAATAGAGCAGGCTGCACGCGCACTGAAAGCTCGTTCAGCTCGGTCTGCGGATATTTCAGCCAGCCGATCGCCGCGCCGAGCTTTACGCGCGACAGAAGCTGCGTAAGCTCCTCCGCGCTTAAACGGCGCGAATTTTGTAAAACGCCGAGCGCGCGGTACACGATGTCTTCGATTTCGACCCGGCGGGATTCCACGAGCGCAAATCGCGCCGAGCGCTCCTTTTCTAGTATCTTTTCAACCGTGTTACTCATACCGGATACTATCTCTTCCTCACTTATACCGAGCGTGACTTGGTTCGAAATCTGGACGTAGCCGCCGTGGCTGTCCGTGCCCTCGCCGTATTCGCCGCGTACCGCGTAACCCATCTTCGCCAGCATCTGAAATAATTGCCTTGCGCGGCCGGTAATAGCCAGACATGGCAGGTGCATCAGTACCGACGCGCGCATACCCGTCCCGACGTTCGTCGGGCAGGCCGTCAGGTAGCCATACCGCTCGTCGTACGCGAAGTGGAGCTTTTGGGACAGTCCGTCGGAGAGCTTTTTTGTCTCCTCGTCGCAGCCCGGTAAGGCGTTGCCGGGCAGTATGCTCTGAATACGAAGGTGATCCTCCTCCACAAGCATGATCGCTATGCGCTCGTCCTTGCTAAACAGCAATCCGCCATGCTCGCCCGCCGCCCAATCGGGGCTGGCTAGATGGCGCTCCACGAGAACCTGCCGTTCTATGGGCGAAAGCTCGCCTGCCTTGACGAGCATAAGCTCCGGCGCGGCCTCAGCCGCGCGCGCGATGACGGAATCCGCGTCTGCTTTCTTCATGCCCGGCAGAAACGGCGTATCCGCCAAGTTCCTCGCAAGGCGCACCCTTGAGGAAACTACGATATCGTCGTCTTTATAATTCATATCCAAATCCTCCAGTTATTCGCGGATTATGCGATATATTACCTGTAGGGCGGGGGCTCTGCTCCCGCCGCGTAACAAATGACATCTACCATCCCGTGGGTAGGGGCGCGCATTGCGCGTCCGCGCCTT
>DBDD01000119.1:0-2410 GCA_002293365.1 Christensenella sp. UBA941
AAAAAGGCCGTCGTGCTGGTGGGTGAAGCGAAAGCGGTTTATATCGCGGTTGATAACGATAAGGTCAAGGCGAGGAATACGCGGCTGGCGGAACGATTGGCGGGCGCGAATTTTAGAAAAGGGCAGTGTTGCCAAGACAGTAATCTGTAGAGTTGCATTCAAACAGCAACATTAACGTTGAAAGAGATAGAGTCTCTGATCCTCAACTAATATTGACTGTCGCGTCGCATTTGCATTATCGCATCATACTATCTGCGCAGCCTCGGAATTTCCCTTTTCCAATACTCCGCCGCCAAGTCGATAAAATACTTTTCGGCCCTGCTCAGGTAATTGCCCGCGCGGTAGCAAGCTACAATATTCCACGCTGGAAAATCGGGCAGGAAAAAGCAAGCGATTCCGTCGAGGTGGTTCTTTACATGATAATACGGTACGATTCCACAGCACATGCCGGATTTTATCATGGCTGTAACCGCGAAATTACTGGCTGTTTCAAACAGAAATTTCGGGCTGAAGCCCGCAGCTTTGAATATGCCGTCTATTAAGGGACGTAGTGTGGATCCCTTGTGCATCACTACAAAGGGTTCGTTTTCAAATAGTCTCAAATCAATATCGGACATAGGCTGCGCGGCGTGCTCCGCGAGTCTGTGCGTTGCCGGTACGGCGAGGACGATATCCTCGGCGCAAATATTGATATAGCGCAGGTTGGGCCTTTCGCCGTCGCAAATCGTCAAAATGCCTATATCCAAGTCGCTGCGCGATATTAGCTCCTGCTGTTTTGTCACGCCCGCCTCCAACGGCGTAACAACAACGTCTGGAAACTCGTTATGAAAATCAGGATAAATAGCCGTGAACATCTGTATGCCGCGCTCCTGCGTCAGCCCGATGGAGATATTCCCTCTCTTGGTTTCGGATATATCATTGATTAACTTATACGTTTCTTTCTTTAGACGTAAAATCTCATGCGCGTTTTTTAGGTAGACTTCACCTGCGGCGGTCGGCCTCCAATCCGTGCGGGAGCGGTAAAACAGCGGCGTTCCCAGCTCCTTCTCCAGCTTCAAAAGCTGCTGATTCATGGCCGATTGTGTTATAAATAACTTTTCGGCGGCATGGGTGATGTTGTTTTCCTTCGCGATTTGCACGATATATTCTATCTGCTTTAAATCCATCTCGTAAGCCCCCTCATTGAACGCCAGAACATTGCACAACAGACATAAACACTCAGCTATTTGTCTATATATTATAGCTCATAATAAACCTGCCAACAATAGAAGTCTAAATATTTTTAAGACAAATCTTAAATCTATTAATTTTACAAATGGCAGGATTGCGTCTATAGTATTCTCATCAAGCAAACACAACTGAAAACATCATGCGAGGAGTGAAAACGTTGAAGCACACGCCCAAGCAGCCCTTATGTATTAAAATTAAGGACAACGACAATGTCGCTATCGCCGTTCAGGACATCAGGGCGGGAACGGTGGTTTTGGAAGGAATCGCCGCCGCTTCGGATATTCCGCAGGCGCACAAAATAGCGTTGTGCGATATTCCCGCCGAGGCTGAGATCATCCGCTACGGCGTGGTTCTTGGCTACGCGATTAACCCCATCAAAAAGGGCGAGTGGATCAACGAGAATATGCTGACGCTCCCGCGCGTGCCGGAAGTACACGAAATGGTCTTCGGCACAAATCTCGTCACAGATTTGCCGGCGCCGCCCATATCGACATGGGAAGGTTACGCAAACCCCACTGGCGGCTACGCGGGAACACGAAACATACTGGGCATAAGTACGACGGTGCAATGCGTTACGAGCGTACTAAACGTCGCCGTAGCTAAAATGAAAGCCGAGCTTCTGCCGAAGTACCCGAACGTGGACGATATCGTGCCGATCAATCACGCTTACGGCTGCGGCGTTGCGATCAACGCGCCGGAAGCCAAGGTTCCGATCCGCACGCTGAGGAATCTCTCCCGGCATCCGAATTTCGGCGGGCAACTCATGGTGGTCGGGCTGGGATGCGAAAAGCTGACAGCCGACATGCTCTTAGGCGCAACCGACAACAAGCCCGAAAACGTCATCATTCTTCAAGAGCATAAGGGGTTTGACGCTATGATTGCGGCGCTTATGGAGATGGCGGAGGCCAAGTTGAAAATCCTGAACGAACGAAAAAGAGAAACTCTGCCGCTGTCGGATATGCTCATTGGCCTGCAATGCGGCGGCAGCGACGCTTTCTCCGGCGTGACGGCGAACCCCTCCGCCGGTTACGCGGCGGATATGCTGGTCAAGGGCGGAGCGACCGTGTTGTTTTCAGAGGTTACGGAGGTTCGTGACGGCGTATACCTTTTGGCGGAGCGTTGCGTGGACGATAACGCCGGCGAGAAGCTGGCTGCCGAAATGAAATGGTACGACAACTAT
>DBDD01000119.1:2429-9462 GCA_002293365.1 Christensenella sp. UBA941
TCCAATATCGTAGAAAAGGCGATGGGTTCCATCGCGAAATCCGGCGTTTCACCTATCATAGAAGTGCTTTCGCCTGCTGAAACACCTTCAAAGAAAGGCTTGATATACGCCGCGACGCCCGCGAGCGACATCGTGTGCGGCCCCTGCCAGCTCGCTTCGGGCATCGGCTTGCAGGTGTTCATGACGGGGCGCGGTACGCCATACGGTTTGGCGGTTGCCCCGGTCATCAAGGTCTGCTCCCGTAACGAGATGAAGGAACAATGGCCGGATTTGATCGACGTGAACGCGGGGCCGATTGCCACCGGCGAGGCGACGATCCCCGAAATCGGAACGCTGCTGTTCAGCGAAATCATAGACGTTGCAAGCGGCAGGAAAAAGCCATATGCCGAGCAATATAAGCTGCACAACGATCTGTGCATCTTCAACCCCGCCCCAATAACCTGATACAAAAACAAATCATTTCAGAGAAGAGGTAACTGCTGTGAAAATTGGATTTATCGGACTTGGAATCATGGGAAAGCCGATGGCGAAGAATCTGCTGAACGCCGGGCATGAGGTCGTGGCCTTTTCCCGCGGCAAAAAGGATGTGGACGAGCTTGTGGCCTGCGGAGCGTCCGCGGGAATTTCCGCGAAGGACGTCGCGGAGGAATGCCCTCTCATCATAACGATGCTCCCCAATTCGCCAAACGTAAAAGACGTAATCTGCGGCGAAAACGGCGTGCTCGAAGGCGCGAAGGAGGGCTTGATTATCATCGACATGTCGTCCATCGCCCCTCTCGCCTCGCAGGAGATCGAAAAAGAATGCGCTAAGAAAGGCGTAAAGCTGCTGGACGCGCCAGTATCCGGCGGCGAACCAAAAGCGATAGACGGAACGCTCTCTATCATGGTCGGCGGCAACCGGGCTGTATATGAAAGCGTCAAAGAGATTCTGCTATGCATGGGTTCCAGCGCCGTGCATTGCGGCGATATCGGCGCGGGCAACACGACGAAGCTCGCGAATCAAATCGTCGTGGCGCTCAATATCGCGGCGGTATCCGAAGCTTTCACGCTCTCGCGTAAGGCGGGCGTCGATCCGAATCTTGTGTTCGACGCGATCAAGGGCGGGCTTGCCGGTTCTACCGTAATGAACGCGAAAGTTCCCATGATGATAGACGGCAATTTCAAGCCGGGCTTTCCGGATCGATCTCCATATAAAAGACTTGGGCAACGCGCTCGATACCGGCCACGGCGTAGGTTCGCCGCTTCCACTTACCGCCGCCGTCATGGAGATGATGCAGACGCTCAAGGCGGACGGTTACGGGCAGGACGACCACAGCGCGCTGGCCAAATATTACGCCAAGATATCCGGCGTAAGCATCGGCAAATAACCAGATAGCAAACCGAAGGGAGCAGGAATAATGAACACCGATCTGATAAAAGGCATCATCCCTCCGATCATAACGCCGATTGACGAGAACGAGCGCATCGACGAGGCAAAACTGCGCAAGCAGGTCAACTTCGTAATCGGCGGCGGCGTACACGGCATACTCGCGTTCGGCAGCAACGGCGAATTCTATATGGTGGACGACGACGAGCAGGAGCGCGGGTTAAAAATCATCATCGACGAGGCGAAAGGCCGCGTCCCCGTCTACATGGGAATCGGCGCGATAAAAACGCGCAAGTGCGTACAGATCGCTAAGATGGCGGCAATGGCTGGCGCTTTCGGTATCTCGGTGTTGCAGCCGATGTTTTTGAAGCCCACGGAGGAGGAGCTGTTCCTGCACTTCAAGACGATTGCCGAGTCCGTTCCCGAATTGCCGATGCTGCTTTATAACAATCCCGGACGTACCGGCTACTCCATGAGCGCGGGCTTGGTGCTAAAGCTGGCGGAACGCGTAAAGAACATCGTTGGCATGAAGGATTCCAGCGGGGATATGACGCTGACCTCGGAGCTCATCCGTATCACCCGCCACTTAGGATTCAAGGTGTTCGGCGGCAAGGACACGCTGATCTTCGGCGCGCTCGTACACGGCGGCGCGGGGGCGGTATGCACCACGGCCAACATGTTCCCGGAGCTCGTATGCGCCGTATATGAAAAATTCGTCGCGGGCGACCTCGCGGGCTCGCTGGAGGCGCAATACCGGCTTAATCCGGTGCGCTTGTCGATGGACAAGGCGAGCTTTCCCGTGGCAACGAAGGATATGTGTTCTATCATGGGGCTGAATCCCGGCGCACCGTTCCTGCCGAATCTTCCGACAAGGGGCGCGGTTCTCGAAACGATGGCCGGGGAAATCCGCAAGGCCGGGCTGCTGGGCTGAATACGCCTGTCTTCTTTCATCATTGAGCAATTAAGGGGGATTCTTATGCCTTTGCAGCCACTTACGACATACGACGAACAGGTTCAGGGGCTTGGCATAAAGGAAGCGATCACGGAAGCCAAGCGTTGCCTGAACTGCAAGAAGCCCCAATGCAAAACGGGCTGCCCCATCGAAAACAACATACCTGAATTTATCCATCAAATCGCTAAAGGGAATATGGGTGAGGCGCACGGACTAATCACCGAAAAAAGCAATCTTCCCGCCGTATGCGGGCGGGTATGCGCCCATGAGCTGCAATGCGAAAGCCACTGTGTACTTGCGAAGCAGGGCAAAGAAATCAAGATCGGCCAATTGGAGCGTTTCGCCGCCGATTTTAATTTCGGGATGGGGCTGATTATGGATAGAATCCCGTCGAAATCACGCGGTAAGGTCGCCGTGATCGGATCAGGGCCCGCCGGATTGACGATAGCGGGCGATCTCGCCAAAATCGGCTTTTCCGTGACGGTATACGAAGCCCAGCCAGAGGCGGGCGGCGTACTGATGTTCGGCATACCGGCGTACCGCTTACCCAAAGATGTCGTCCGGCGCGAGATATCCCGTATAGAGGCGCTGGGCGTTACGATCATGACGAACCTGATGGCGGGACCTGATTTTACCGTGGACGATTTGTTCGCGCGCGGATTTGACGCCGTGTTTATCGGCTCCGGCACGGCGCTGCCGAAGGAGCTGGATTTACCGGGCAAAGAGCTGGCTGGGATCATTCAGTCCATCTACTTCCTTCGGATGAACGCGCTGTACAGCAGCGGATTGATGGAGCGCAAGGACGTGCCGGTCAAGGATGGCGACAGGGTGCTTGTAATCGGCGCGGGCAATGTGGCGATGGACGCCGCGCGCTCCGCCATACGCATCGGCGCGGAATCCGTAACGGTGGTAGCCAGAGTCCCGCAGGAGAAGATGCGCGCGCTGAAAGCCGAATACGACGGCGCGGTCGAAGACGGCGTACAGTTCGCGTGGAGCGCGACGCCCGGACGGTTTGTTGGCAAAGGCGGCAAAGTCACTGGGCTTGCGGTTATGACCGAACAAGGAGAACAGGAGCTTTGCGCCGACAAGATACTTCTTTCCATCGGGGCGCGACCCGCAAATCGTATCGTGTCTACAACAAGGGGCATCGAGGTGGACAAGAGCGGCTACGTCCTCACAAATGAACGGCCATACGGCATGACGACGCGCAAGGGCGTGTTCGCGGGCGGCGACGTCGTGCATCGCCCGGCCACGGTGGTGCTGGCGATGAAAGAGGCAAAGAAGGTCGCCGAGGGTATTGCGGCGTATGTGGACGCGATAAAGCTGTTGGGAATCAACGTGCAGGAGGCCGGGATATGAAGATATTGATAGCGCCGGATTCGTTTAAGGGCAGCAACTCAAGCATCGAGGTGGCCTCCCATATCGAAATCGGAATAAGAAGGGTGTTCCCCGAAGCGGAAACCGTCAAAATCCCCATTGCCGACGGTGGCGAAGGAACCGTAGAGGCGCTGGTGTTCGGCGGTGGCGGGACGTTTCATACCGCCGAAGTGACGGGCCCGATGGGAAATCCCGTTACAGCGACGTATGGCGTATTGCCGGGCGGAACAGGCGTAATCGAAATGGCCGCGGCTTCCGGCTTGCCTCTCGTAGCGGAAGACGAGAGAAATCCAATGTTGACAACGACCTTCGGCGTCGGCGAACTGATCCTTGAAGTTTTAAATCGCGGCTGCACAAACATAGTAATCGGGCTAGGCGGCAGCGCGACGAACGACGGCGGCGTGGGCATGGCGCAGGCGCTGGGCGTGTCCTTCAAGGACAAAAACGGCGTGGAGCTGGAATTGGGCGCGTCGGGAATCGCGGAGCTCGCGACCGTCGATGTAAGCGCGATGAACCCAAAGGTTGCGAAAGCAAGCATCGTTATCGCTTCAGACGTTAATTCTCCGCTATACGGGCCAAGCGGGGCGTCGGCTATCTTCGGGCCGCAAAAGGGCGCGGATGAAGACATGGTCATAGAGCTCGACAGCGCTTTAGGCCACCTCGCGAATACCGTCAAAGCCCAGCTCGGCGTAGACATGGCGGATATCTCTGGCGCAGGGGCGGCTGGCGGGCTTGGATACGGGTTGATGGCTTTTTGCGGAGCGAAAATGAAAACCGGCATTGAAACGATAATGGACAGCGTGGAGATAAACCGGCATCTGTCCTTCTGCGACTTGGTTATAACGGGTGAAGGCAGAATTGACGGCCAGTCCGTATTCGGAAAAGTGCCGGTAGGCGTGGCGAAGCGGGCGAAAAAATACGGCCTGCCGGTTCTGGCGATTACGGGCGGAATCGGTAGCGGTGCCGAGGCGGTTTATGAACATGGCGTTGATTCGATTATAAGCATCGTTAGTGAGCCCATGACATTGGGCAAGGCGATATCCAAAAGCGAAGCCTTACTCGAAGAGACTGCTGAACGAGCGATGCGGTTATTAAAAATCGGCATGAACATTTGGCGGGCATAGAATTTAAGAAACTAAAGAAAAGCGGGAGGGAAACACAATGGAAACCAGAATGTTACTCGGACTGGCAATCGGCATCATCGTTATGATCGTCCTAGTGATGAAAACAAAGACGCACACATTTATCGCGCTGCTGTTCGCCGCACTGATAACGGCACTATTTGGAGGCATGGCGCCGACTGACGCAATCAGCGCCATACAGAGCGGATTCGGAAGCACGCTGCAATCCACTGGCATTATTATAGGTCTAGGCGTTATGATGGGCGGCATTCTGGAAAAATCGGGCGCGGCGGAGCGGCTGGCGTACAGCTTTATCAAGCTCGTAGGCAAACGCAGGGAGGAATGGGCGCTGGGCGTCACGGGCTGGGTGCTGTCGATCCCCGTATTCGCAGACTCCGCAATCGTCATGTTCGCCCCGCTGTGCAAGGCCATGTCCCGCGTCACAGGCAAGTCCGTCATCGCCCTCGCGCTGTCACTGGCCTGTGGCTTGCAGCTAACCCATTGTCTGGTTCCGCCGACGCCTGGCCCGCTGACCGCAGCCGGTATGTTAAACGTTGACGTCGGCATGATGATATTAATGGGGGCGGCGGTTTCCATCCCCATGCTGCTCGTAATCATTCCGTACTGCAAGCGGGTCGGAAAGAAAATCTATCAGATTCCGCAAGAAGACGGCACGTTCGACCGTAAAGAATTTAAAGAAGAATACCTGAAAACCTTAGACGATTTAGACAAGCTTATAGGCGAGAAGAATTTACCGAAACTGGGTGTCTCGCTGGCTCCCATCGTAGTCCCGCTGATTATGATATTCGCTAAGACGGTTATGAACCTGACCTCGCTGAAAAGTGGTATCGTCTTCAACATAATCGAACTAATCGGTTCGCCCATCGTAGCTCTCGCGGTAGGCACGACGCTCGCGGTGTACGGCTTGGTAAAAAGCTTGCCGAACGATAAGGTCATCGGCATCATGAACGACAGCATTAAGGATACCGGCATTATCATGCTCATAACTGGCGCGGGCGGATCGCTGGGCAATGTAATCAAAGTGAGCGGCATCGGCGACGTACTGGGGCAAACCGTCATCGCGTGGTCAATACCCGCAATACTAATTCCGTTCGTTATCGCCGCACTTATGCGTATCGCGCTAGGCTCCGCGACGGTGGCGATTACCACAGCCGCGTCGCTTACCGCTCCGCTGCTCGCGGTATTGGGCGTAAATCCTGTACTCTTGGCTCTGTCGTGCTGCGTAGGCGCTATCTCGTTCAGCTACTTCAACGACAGCGGTTTCTGGGTGTTCAACGGCATGTTCGGCCTGAGCGACATTAAAGATCAGGTGAAGTGCAAAACCGCTGTGTCATTGATTATGGCGGGCGTCGGCTTGGTGGAATTGATCGCTATCAGCTTCGTGTTTTAGAATCGGATCGTTTGACGCGCCGAAATCACACCTTTATATGCGCACAAACCGAAAAAGGGCGCGGTATGGCAATATCCTGCCGCGCCCCGCGAATTCGCGGATATACGTCTATCGAATGGGGTATTATTGTGAAAAAGCCAAACAAACTAACCGCTTATCTCGATAAAGCTACATACTTCATTGAGGTTATGGTATCGTCTCTGCTATTAGTCGCCATCGTTATACTCCTGCTCGAAATGATTTGTGAGCAAATAGGCGTACCGTTCAAAGTATTGACCGACGATTTCGAGAGTATATTGTCTAAGGCATTTACCCTTGTCATTGGCGTGGAATTTATAAAAATGCTGTGCAAACATTCGGCGGAAACCGTTATTGAAGTATTGCTGTTTGCCATTGCGCGGCAGATGATCCTATCGCACGGGGACGCGTTGAATATGCTGCTTGGCGTAGCTGCTATAGCGGGGCTGTTTGCCGCCAAGAGGTTTTTTATACTTCGTGACAGTCGTCAGAAAGAGGCGCTCGAATAGCGAAGTTATAATGATTACTTTAATTATATATAAATCTCATGAGATTTATGTTTTAGTTTGATGCCCATACTCTATACGAAAGTTGTTATTAATGCAATTGCGAAATACTTGGGAATTGCTGATATACGAAGGGAATAAAGTATCAAAGACAGCCTGGTGTGATATGCCAATAAAAGAGGCGATCTACGCGAACCGCCTCTTTTCGTTATTATCCTACATAAACTCCGCGATAATGAAGGTCTTGTCGAATTATAGATTTGAAAACCTAGAGTTTATGCG
>DBDD01000190.1:0-5742 GCA_002293365.1 Christensenella sp. UBA941
TACTCGCGGCGCTTCCCTGTATACACGTTACGAATAGGATAGCGGACATCGCGATGTTTATGCGAAGGAAGAAAGCGCCGGATTATTTCTTATAGACGGCATTTTGTTCAAACATAGGTATTTTCTGCTTGGGGATTTATTCGCAAAATAAATTACATCTAATAGGAGGGAAACATCTGTGGACGGTGTTACTAGGGCAAAGTTTCTCGAATACGCCCAATATTGCAATGAACTTTTACAGCTCGAAAAAGATGTGCTTCAATGCGCGGAGAATAACTGGAGCCGTGAAAATTACTGCGCTATAAACTCATGGTACGGCACTTTTAAACCTCGTATGATCGAGCTTGTTGGTTATAGCGCGAAGGATGAGCATCTAAAATCGGTCAAGGCGTATGATACCGTTTATAAATACCTCTATTGGCTGCTGCCAGACTGCAATCACAAATCCTCATGCTGGATTGAACAAAAAAGCGAGCTTCATTGAATACGCCTAATTCACGTTTCTCTGTTCAAAACGTGAACGGTTCCCGTAGGTATTCCCAACTTGGGAATACCTACGGGGTGCTAAAGCCTGCGGAGACGATTGTAAAACACACGATAAGGAGGCCGGTTATATGCCAAATAATGTACAAGATGCCGACTTAGTGGATATCCGGGATATTGCCGTAAACAAGAATCTGCCACAAACGGCACGAATTGCTGAATATGCGCGGCAGATAAAGAACCCGCGTCATTATAAATACAAAAACTTTTCTGTAACAGCCATCTACGCCGATAACGGCGTTACAATCGAGGATTGCCTGCGCGCGCTTATGACTTGAAGAACAAATCGACACATTTGACTTTCCCCAATAGCCGCCGTAAAATGTGATCGGAGAAGGATCACACGGCAAACCTGCGTCCTTTGATTTTCGGGAAAGTTTCGGGAATCAAAGGAGGCGTCTATTTTGGATGAAATCAAATACAGGGCGGTCAAGTATATCCGCCTGTCAATCGCGGACGGCAAGGACGGTGAAAGCAACAGCATAATTAACCAGCGCAGGCTAATTGACGAATTTCTAAGCAAACACACAGAGATCGAATCCGTTGGCGAATATGTTGACGACGGCGTTTCGGGGATTGTATTCGACCGTCCGGCTTTTGCCGATATGATGGCAGTCATTCGGGAAGGCACGGCAAATTGCATAATATCCAAAGATTTATCGCGACTTGGACGTGATCGAATTGAAACAGGCCGCTATCTTCAACGGATTTTCCCGGCTATTGGCGTTCGCTTCATTGCAATCAACGACAATATCGATACACTTAACGATGACACGGATCGGCTTATCGTATCCGTAAAATCCATACTGAACGACGAATACTGCCGCGATATATCCGTCAAGACTCGAAGTGCGTTGGAGATAAAACGCGCTCATGGCGATTATACGGGCGCTTGCCCTGTCTATGGTTATCGTAAAGACCCTAACGACCACAATCACCTCGTAATTGACGAATACGCCGCTAATATTATTCGCGATATCTTCCGAATGAAGATGGAGGGAAACAGTGCGGCGCGTATCGCAACGACGCTAAATGAACTTGGCGTATTGTCGCCGCTGGAGTATAAAAAGGATCGTGGGCTTCCGTATCCCAAAGGCGGTTACGCGGACAGGAGCGGCGCGAAATGGAGCGCCTCTACAATCATCCGCATACTCGGCGACGCAACCTATACCGGTACATTGATACAAGGTAAATCCGGTACGCCGACCTACAAGCTGAAAGAGTTAGTTCAAAGACCGGAGGAAGAATGGCATCGGCGCGAGAATGCGCACGAACCTGTTATTCTGCGACATACTTTTGACCTCGTGCAGAAGATCATGCGGCTCGATACTCGTACCGCGCCGAACCGAGACAAGGTGTACCTGTTCTCCGGTATACTTATCTGCGGCTGCTGCGGCAACCGCATGACACGTAAAACAGTGCCGTATAAAGGAGCGCAGTATTATTACTATTGGTGTCCAACCGGAAAAAAGAACGGCTGCGCCAAGCCTGTCATGCTAAAAGAAAGCGATCTGATCGACTGTGTTCTTGGCAGCGTAAAGGCTCATATCGCGAATGTCGCTTCATTGGAAACGCTCATATCAGGTCTGGATGCTACGCGGATTGCCCGCGACCTTGCCGACAGGCTTGCCGGGCAGATTACCGAAAATGAACGCAGACTTGATAAAATCAAGGAGTACAAGGCAAGCCTTTATGAAAACATGATAAACGGCAATCTGACGAAGGATGAGCACAAATCCCTTAAAGCGAAATATGCGACGGAGAGCGATACGCTTATATCAGCCAATGCCGGGTTGCGCAACGAAATCGAAGCTGTGCTTTTATGTAAGCATGAGCGCATGGCATGGACAAGACATTTTATACAGTTTGAGAATCTTGACACCATCGACCGCAAGATAGTGATACACCTTATTAACAGCATCCGCGTACTCGGTAAATCAAAAATAGAGATCAGCTTCAACTATCAGTTTGAGTACGAAAGCGCGGTAGCGCTGCTCCAGAAGGAGGCGGCGTAAATGGTTGAGAAATGCAGGATTGCGATCTATCTGCGGGTCGCGAGCAAAGACGATGATGCTATAGCCGCACAGCAAGAGCGGATAATGCGCTTTGTTGAAGAACAGGGCCATTCCGCCTCCGAGATATACAGCGACAATGGGGTCAGCGGCATAAGCCTTGATCGGGAAGCGTTTATACAAATGGACGCTGATATACGGGAAGGTACTATTCATACTGTTTACGTTGTCAGTCTGTCGCGCATCGGCAGGGATTTATTCGGCGTATCTCGCTGGCTGGGTGAGATGCGGCAAAGAGGCGTTACTATCAAAGCCGTGGACGGTTCCGTTGGGTATGGCTGTGATGGCAGCATCATTCCGGGCGCCTTTCTGGATATGCTCCGGCAATACAAGCAAAAGGAGGGCATGTTTCATGGCGCGTAAAAGCAGAAAAAACGCGGTAGCCGTCCCTGTGCCGGAAGTCCAAAACCCCGTGTTTTACGCGGGCGCGTATATCCGCCTGTCGGTTGTTGACAGGAAGAATAAAGGCGATTCCATTGAAAATCAGCAGGCCATTATTAACTCGTATATAGCCGGACAGGATAATATCGAACTCAGCGAGTGTTATATCGACAATGGCCATAGCGGTCAATCGTTCGAGCGCCCAGCGTTTCAACGTATGATCGCCGATATGGAAAGCGGAAAAATCAACTGCTGCATTACAAAGGACTTGTCGCGACTCGGCAGAAACGCGATAGATTCGGGGTATTATATTGAGCGTCATTTCCCTGCAATAGGTGTTCGATACATCGCGGTTACGGATGACTATGATTCGGCGGATGGGCAGAGCGGCGGCATCATGCTTAGTTTGAAAAACATGATAAATGAATCCTACGCTTTGGACGCGAGCCGGAAGGTCAAGGCTACCATTCAGATGAACATCCACAAAGGCAATTTTGTGGGAGGGATAGCTCCTTACGGCTATTTCAAAAGCAGTAATGATTGTCATAGGTTTGTTGTAGATAAATATGCCGCTTCTGTTGTTCAGCGAATATTTGAAATGGCGACTGAGGGTCATTCTCATAAGGCCATTCTCGACTGGCTCAATACCAGCGGTCATCTTCCGCCTAAGCGTTACTTCTATTCGATAGGGCTGGCTACTGATAAGGAGGTGGGCGTTGAGAAACGGTGGTGGGGTATTGGCGCGGTCAAGGATATTCTGAAAAACAGAATGTATTGCGGCGATATGGTTCAGGGTAAGCACAGATCCGTCCGGAACACTATCACGAAAGTATCAGCGCCCGAATGGGTTATCGTTGCAGACACCCACGAAGCCATTGTCAGCCGCGACTTATTTGACGCTGTACAGAATACTTTCATGAAATCGCAAGCTTCGAAAGCTCCATATTATGACAACCTTAATTCAGAAAATGTCTTTCTCGGTAAGGTTATCTGTGGTCATTGCGGATATACCATGCTGCGAAGACGAAACGGTAAACACGCATACAGCTTTCGGTGCAACACGAGGTTTCGATATTCGCCGGAGGCTTGTGAGGGAATGAAAATCAATGAAGCCGTGTTGAAAGCGGAGATATTGGAATTACTTCGTAGCCATGAGCCTTTTTTAGCAAAGGAACCGCTGCCATTAAACGAAACTTCAGAGGCCGACATATTAAAAATGGATTTGTCTTCTGCTAAATCGGCGTTTGACAGGAACAGGCGCTTCCTAGAAGGACTGTACGAAAGCCTTGTGAGCGGCGATATTTCTGACGCTGAATACAAAGATTTGAAATTGGGTTATGAAACCAAGATCGCATCCATCACAGAGCGAATCCAGCGATTGCGCGACAATATACATATATGCGTTCAACGGGAAGCGTCTTTAACTAAGGCCCACGCAGACGTATTAAAGCTAGAGCAGGTTTCAGACCTGACAGCGGAAATGATTGGCAGGCTGGTCGAAAGAATAATCGTTTATCCCGAAGGGCGTATTTACGTTCAACTCAGTTTTTTGGAGGATACGGTCAATAACCGTTTAGAGGGGGGCGCGGATCATGAATGACTATACGATAGCGAAGTATATCCGGCTCTCACAGGATGACACAATTTCCGATAGTCTAAGCATATCCAACCAGCGGCTTCTTCTCGACAGCCGCATTGAGGATATGGACATACCGGGCGCGCAGATACTGGAATTTGTAGATAACGGTTTTACAGGCACAAATGTCGAGCGTCCCGGATTTCAGGAAATGATTGAACTTGTGCGGTGCGGCGGAATCAACTGTATCGTAGTTAAGGATTTTTCGAGGTTCGCCCGTAATGCCATTGAGAGTGGGTTTTACATCGAAAAGGTATTTCCCTTATATCGCGTTCGCTTTATTGCCGTTGGCGACCGGTTCGATTCAAACGATTACATAGACAGTATTGGCGGCATCGACGTTGCTTTCAAGTTTATGATGAATGAATATTATAGCAGCGACTTGTCCAAGAAGGTAAAAAGCGCCAAGCACACCCTGATGAGAAATGGAGATCACATCGTAGGCGGGGCGATTTATGGCTATCGTAAGAATGACAGCGGCAGATGGGAGCCTGACCCGCCTGCTGCCGCAGTCGTCCGCGAGATTTTTGAAATGGCGCTCGACGGCAGGACTACGGCGCAAATCCGCGACAAGCTGTTTTCCGACCGCCGCCTCGCTCCGAGGGAATATGAATATATGAACAAGGGCCGGGATATCACAGCGAAGTATAATTGGGCGACCCGTCAGATATGGCGTATTCTCACCAATGAGCAATATATGGGAACCTACGTCGCCGGAAAACGTGAAACCTCTCGCGTTGGCACTATAGCGACGATTGAGAAAGATAGGTCTGCGTGGATCATCATTCCTGACAGCCACCCGCCCATCGTGAGCAAAGAAGAATTTGAGCGGACGCAAGCAATCATCAAATCCCCGAAAGAAGCCCTCCCTGCTGACAGAGCCCGTAGCGTTCATGCAGAGAAGCTCCTTTGTAGGATTGAGAGCGCAGAGAGGAAACCAGCCGCCGCATTGTATGGTTATCGGATTAACGGCGAAAAAGAAATAGAAATTGACGCTACTGCCGCCGAGGTTATCAGGATGATTTTCGATTTAGCTCTGCAAGGCTACACCGCCCGCGACATTGCGGCGGAACTCCAAGCGGCAAAGCATTTGCCTCCGGGCGAGTATTT
>DBDD01000190.1:5824-6803 GCA_002293365.1 Christensenella sp. UBA941
GTGGGCGTAAATATCACACGCCGCCAAGCGGATGGATCATAATTCCCGATAAAAACCCCGCCATCATTTCAAAAGAGGTTTTCGAGCGCGTTCAAGCTTCATGCGCGCACGGTAAGCGAAAGATGCAGCCGCATGAATACCTACTGAAAGGCAAGATTGTTTGCGGCACTTGTGGCCGCGCTATGATTTACAGTAATACGACCACGCAGTCCATGTATCGCTGTATGAGCACTCATGCCAACCCTGCGGCAGCTTGTCACAAACTGAAAGTATCTACAGCCGATGTGGACGACATGGTTATCACTACTATCAAAAAGCAAGCCGAGGTCATATTGAACTCCGATGATTTGTCGAGTTTCCGAAAAACAACCGCAAGCAACAAGCGGCTTGACGGGTTGGGGATTCAACCCAACAATGCTGATGTCGAGAAGCAAATCGAGCTGCTTTCCCAACAGAGGCAACGGTGTTATGAGTGTTTCATGAACCTTGAAATCGACCGCGATACCTTTCGCTCTATGAAATCCGACTATACAAGTCAGATCGACGCGCTAACACAACGGCGCGCCATGTTTCAGCAAGCGGCGTTTAAACGCGACGCTGACAAAAAAACTGCCGCTCTCGCAAAAGATGCTATGCGAGAAACAACTGCGCCTAAAGACATAGTGAATGCTCTTATCGACAAGGTGTTCATCTTTCCCGGCAACCAGATAGAAATCCACTGGAAGTTCACAAGCTTCGCGGAGACAGGCGCTTTGTGATCTCTCTATATATGCGCTACGCTTATCTGTAACGATAAGCGTGGCGTTTTTTTTAGTCTGTGCTTGACATAAGCGTCTCCGCGCCTTAGTCCGCAGTAAAGCATCAGCATGGCGGGAACGCCCATTCTATGGCCTTGATAGGTGGACGTAATGAGGTCGATTTCCTTTTGGGTAAGCGGGCGGCGCTCTTCCTTTTCGACGTGGGGAATCGTAACCTTCGA
>DBDD01000342.1:0-3190 GCA_002293365.1 Christensenella sp. UBA941
TGCTTATAGAACATGCGCACGGCTGTGGACTTTATCGTGATCCCGCGCTCCTTTTCTATGTCCATCGTATCGAGAAACTGCGCTTCGCTGTCGCGCTCGGAGAGCGCGCCTGTGAGCTCTAAAAGCCTGTCGGCCAGCGTGGACTTCCCGTGGTCGATATGGGCTATGATGCANNTTGCGTATTTTGGACCGTTCGGTCGCTTCCATCGTTCCTCCAAGGCATGATTGTTTTTTCGAAAGCCGACTTATATTGTACGCAAACGCGGGCAGAAATGCAATCTGTTCTGTTATTGCCCCAAATTATTGCTTTTTGCTCCGATGCTTGATTTGAATTGCACTGCCATCTGATAAATGATACACTCATAATATCGGTGTACAAATTAAATAAGCATACAACACGTTTTATAATAGTTTGGAGGCTGAAATGAATACAGGCGCAAATCCCGTTCGCTTTGGAATCGTTGGCACAGGGCTTATCAGCGATTGGATAATGGAGGCTTTCGCCCAAACGCCAAGCTGTACTGCGGCCGCAGTCTATTCAAGAAGCGCGGAAAGCGCCGATAATTTTGCAAAAAAACATGGCATTGCGCTTCGTTTTGACGATTATGACGCGTTTATTCGCTCAAGCGCCATCGACGCCGTATATATTGGCAGCCCAAACGCGCTGCATTACGCTCAAACTATGCGCGCTTTGGACGCAGGCAAGCATGTTTTATGTGAAAAAGTCCTCGCGCTAAACGAAAAACAGGCGCAAAACATGCAAAAACGCGCCAAAAAATACGGTTTAGTGCTCTTGGAGGCGATTCGTCCCGTTTTCGACCCCGCTTTACAGGTTATAAAGCAAAATTTAACGCGCATAGGGCCTATACGCCGGGCAGTATTTGAATTCTGCCAGTATTCCTCTAAATACGACCGATTTAAAAATGGTGAATACGCCGGTATATTCGATCATACGCTGGGCAACGCGGCGCTTTTCGACCTCGGGATATACTGCGTGCATTGCTGCCTTTCGCTTTTTGGGGCGCGTCATAGGCGCGTATACGGCGCTTCAAGCTTCCTTTCGAACGGCACGGAGGCTTCGGGAACCGTGTTATTGGAATACGGCGATATGCAAGCCGAGCTTGTATACTCCAAAGTCACGCAATCGGCGTTTCCCAGCGTCATACAAGGCGAAAACGGCACGCTGGCGCTCGATACGCTAAATCAATTTTCGTTTGTAACGCTGTATCATCGCAACGGCGGCAAGGAAAATTTGCCGATAAAAGTATTGCCCAAGCATCTAAATATGATTTTCGAGCTCGAAACTTTCGCCGGCTGTATCCGCAAGGAAATAAGCGCCGCGCCATATATGGCCCAGAGTATAGAGGCGCTGCGCATATTCGATGAAATCAGGAAGCAAACGGGCATAAGCTTCGGGGAACTTGAGTCGCTGGAATACTAGCTTTCTTTCTTAGCAATCGTAAACCTAAACGCCGCGCCTTCATTAGGCTCGCTTTCCACCGAGATTCTCCCGTTCATAAGGCGGATTATTTCTTTCGCGATGGAAAGCCCCAGGCCTGTGCCGGGCTCGCCGTGGGCCTTGTCAGCCTTGTAGAAGCGGTCGAATACGTTTGGAAGGTCTTCTTTCGCTATTCCCACGCCGGAATCCTTGACGGTAAGCTCTATCTCTTCGCCTAAATCGCGGACTTGAAGCATTATTTTGCCGCCCTCGGGCGTAAATTTCAGCGCGTTGTCGAATAAAATTACGAGTACCTGCTCCACGCGGTCGGCGTTGGAGTCGGCGAAAAGCGGCTCCTTGGGCATCTCGGCCACGAGGTCTATGCCAAGCTGTTCGGCGCGGTTGGAATAGGTGAAGATGAAGCTTTGAATTAAATCTATGACGTCGAATTTTTTACGCTCTACCAATACGCCCCCGCTTTGCAGGCGCGAAAGCTCCAATAAGTCGTCGATCAGCCGCGAAAGGCGCAGCGTCTCTTTATAGATGATCTGGTAATAGTGGCTGCGATCCTGCTCGGTTTTGACTAGCCCGTCGTTTAATGGCTCGATTAGGCCGCGTAGGGCCGTAAGCGGCGTACGCAGCTCGTGTGAAACGTTTGCGACATAGTCGCGCCGTGTCTGTTCTAGGCGCTCGGATTCGGTTATATCGCGCATGAGCGCAACTGCGCCTTCCACCCTATCTTCATTCAATAGCGTCGAAATGCTGACAAGGAATATACGAGAACCGAGCGCGATATTGAACGCATGATGTGGAATATGCGAGGCAATGGCATAGCCAAAACCCTCCACAACGGGCGCGAATTCGCTTTTTTTCAGCAACTCGTCCGGGTTCGCCTCTTCGCGAAGGCCAAAAAAGCGCATCAGCGCCGGGTTTGCGTGCGTTATTTGGCTTTCGGAATCGACCGCCGCCATGCCCTCGGATAAGCCGTCGAGCAGCTGCATCAGGCGATTGCGCTCTAAAACCAGTTCGGAAATCGTGCGCGAAAGCTCGAACGCAAGGTAATTCAGCGAATGCGCAAGCTCGCCGACCTCGCCCCTTAGAAATTCGTTGGCTTGTATGGTAAAGTCGCCGGAGGCCATAGTGAGCGCGACGTCGCGCATGTTTTTAAGCGGACGAATTAGGCGCATCGACGCCACACATACTACGGGAATCATCAGACACAGCACGGCGAACAACGAGAAGAAAAGCGCGGCGTTCAGGCTTTGCAGCGCGGCGTTTACCTCCAGCATCGGTCGAAAGAGGAAAACAGCGCCTATTTGAACCTCGCCCTCGTAGACGGGCTGCCCGACCATGAGCAGATTTACGCTCGAATCCGGCAAAACGCCCGCAAAGGCGACTCGATCGCCAGACATTACTCTGTCGATTTGCGCGTCGAGCGAGGCGAGCGAGGTTATGTTGATGCCGCTTGGGATATCGAACTGCGTTTCGGCTTCCACAGCATAACCGTTACCCTCGATGCGAAGGCAAAGAATCGAAGCGCCCCATTGCCGCGTCGCGTCGATTAATTGCGCGAAAACCATGGGCGGCAGCCAGCCCGATAGATAATTTTGGAAAATCGACGACAGATATTCGGCCTTGGGTTCGAGATCCGCGACGCTTCGCTGGGCAAAAATGGTCTGCGCGCCGACGGTAAAGACGAGAGCGGTCAATGCGGCGCTGAGCATCAGCGTCGCAAGCATTACCAAAAGCATC
>DBDD01000342.1:3294-5287 GCA_002293365.1 Christensenella sp. UBA941
GTGTCGACCGTGCGCGTATCGCCGAAATAGTCGTAACCCCAAACGCGCGAAAGTATCTGTTCGCGGTCGAAAACCTGCCCCGGCCGCGAGGCGAGCAGATGCAGTATCTCGACCTCCTTCGGCGTGCATGGGACGGCCTCGCCGTTCANNGTATTGGAATGCTCCTGCGCGGTGTCGTTTATGCGCCGCAGGATCGCCTTTATGCGCGCGATTATTTCGCGGGGGGAGAAGGGCTTTACTATATAGTCGTCCGCGCCGAGTTCGAGCCCGAGGATGCGGTCGATCTCCTCGCCCTTGGCCGTAAGGACTATGACGGGAATACCGCTCGACTTGCGCAGCTCGCGCAGAACCTCCATGCCCGTTAGCTTTGGCATCATTTGATCGAGGATCATGAGGTCGTGCGCTCCGGAAAGCGCCTGGGCGAGCGAATCCTCGCCGTTGAAGGCGGAGGTATATTTGAAGCCGTCCGCCTCCAGGTATAGCCGAAGCGATTCGTGAACGTTCTTGTCGTCGTCGCAGATAAGGATGCTGGGCGTTTTCATTCAATCCCTCCAATTTCGCGCGCTGCTTGTACGCAAGCGTCTATTGTAAGGATTATACACCTTTGTAGGCGTTTATAAAAGGCATGCGGTGTGGATTTATTGTGGCGATTGTGTGGTATTTGTATCGAGCTCGGCCTCGTCTTCGGGGAATGCGTCCGCCCAGAACTCTTCGTCGGTTAGCCAGACTGTGTTTGGGTCGTTGGCGAGTGCTTCGGATTCGTCTAGTTTTTGGTCGATAAGACACTGATACCTTAATTGCTCCATTTGCTTACGGCGATCTTCGGCGTTTTCCACCGGCGTCTTTGTTGGGTCGTCTCTTTCATAATGCTCGCAAGGTAATAAATCACACTCGCCGCAATGAAAGAGCTTTTTCTGATTCACGCAGCAGTCGTAAAGCCCGCATATTTCTTCGCCCGTGTATTCTAGCCAGTACGCTTTTCCCTTGATATCCGGGCATCCTTTGCAATCGTGAGGATACGATTTGCACTCGGAGCATATTACTCCGCAACAGCTGATTATTGTTTCCATGGATGAGCCTTTCTTCTTTTTATTAAAATAGGTTTGGATTTATTATTGTGATTTAATGGAGAGACTTGATTTTTAAAGGCTGAATGCTTATCATGCTTTCAGCTTAAAAAAAGACTATCAAAATAACCAACATACTGTGTGACGGCATTTTTGTCCGAGATTTGTACTCCTCGAAATCTTCCGCTTTCGTAAAAGGGTAGTATTATCATGACTTGGCTTTCTGTGACCCAAAAATTAGGACATGCGGGCATCTCTTTATGCTTAACCTTACAGTTCTCGAGTCCTTCAATTCTAAGAATATGTTGTTTTAAGTCCTCAGTAATATTTGTCTGTGATGTTGTTAATCGACGATATCTTATTTCAGGATTACTAATCGCTTCTTCCAAGCATTGGAGCAATTCTTTCTTCGTCCTTGAACCTGTTGCGTATATGAAATCGTTAGATCTGCGACACATCTTCTTGAGTTCTTTTATTACGTCTTCACTATCGTTATAATACTTCGATCTGTCTATCATTGATTTTTCAATGCGTCGAAGCCGAGAAAACACCATAAACGTTATAAGTGGTAGTAAAGATAAAATCATAAAAACGTTTTTATCTATCGTAAATGAAATACCAAAAATTCCTAGTATAGATATTATGATACTCGCTGCTAAACATATAAACGCAATAGCAGAATCAAAACTGTCAAATAAGAAATGAATTATACGTAGTATCTTATGTTTAGTCATAACCAGCCTCCATTGATTTACAACATCTACTGATATTTTAAATAAATGCATACAGCTATATTATAATATTTTTATGCATTAGTAAACATTTTATCTTAAAGCAAATAGGCCCCTTCGCTCTCGCGAAGGGGCCCCTATCCAAAAAACCTATTCTACTTCCTACTCCAACCCCTCATAACAAACAACGCCCTT
>DBDD01000342.1:5389-5532 GCA_002293365.1 Christensenella sp. UBA941
TTAAACAGCGGCAAAAAGTCGTCACTCGCCGAGCGGATAACGATAATGACGTTGCGCTCGCTCCCAGCGTCCCTCGCGGGGGTCTTGGCCAGACGGACGGTTCCCGTAGCCGTCCCCGGTACGGCGCTCTTGCCGAATATGAT
>DBDD01000112.1 GCA_002293365.1 Christensenella sp. UBA941
TACATCAACGACGTTGTGTTTGATGAAAGCGTTGAGCAGCCAATCGACACCGAATTTTCTCTCCCGGATTACTGCCCGGATGTTGCCCGTGTGCTTAAATGCAGAATTTCTCCCCGCGTCGGGTCACGGACTATAAACGGCGGGATTCTGACGGTAGAGGGGACGGCCTATATAAATCTGATTTATGTAGACGAAGAAAAAGGGGATATACGCAGCCATGAGCACAGCGTGAACTTTACCCGGAATTTTGAGGTGCCGGGTGAATATGATCACGCGCAGCCTACCGTACGGGCCAAAATGGAATATTGCAACTGTCGGCCGATCAATCAGCGAAAAATCAGTGTACACGGAGCGCTCAGCCTGCGCATGCGGGTTTGCGCCCGCCGCAAGAAAGAAATTATTACCGACGTAGACGGAGCGGGCGTGGAAATTTTGCGCGGGGAGGTGCCCGCGACAAGCACCGTGTCCACGGCCGAAAAATATCTTGTGANNCAGCAGGGCATACGCTATTTGCTGCGCAGTGATGCGAGGGCCATTGCGCTCGACTGCAAGGTGATCTCCAATAAGGTGATTGTGAAGGGTGAGCTACTTATCAGTGCGCTGTTCTGCGGCGAAGAGGACGGCAGCATCGACAGCATTGACACCAGCCTGCCCATCAGCCAGATTGTCGACCTTGATGGAGTGCATGAAAAATGCACCTGCGTGGCCAGCATTGAGGTGGTAACGCTCGAAATGAAGCCCCGCACCGGCATGAACGGAGAAGCGCGCAACATTTCGGTTTCCGCCAAGCTGCTCATTATGATCAAGGCTTACTGCGAAAACGACATCCCGGTGATCTACGACACCTATTCCACACAATATGAAAGCAATAACGAAAAGGCGGAAATCCCTTTTGAAAAGATCGTCGGCTCGGTGAATGAAAATTATCTGTGCAAAAAGATGATTGAGCTGCCGGAAAACGCAATGGAATCGGTGCTGGATCTCTGGTGCGATTCAACGGTAGAAGGGGTACGTCAGGAAAAAAACCAGATGGTGGTAAGCGGCATTGTGATCATTTGCATTTTGGGAAGAGACAAGGATGACCTGCCGTCTTATTATGAAAATCCGGTGGAATATGAATACCGCTATACCATGGATGCGGCGTACGATCAGGTGAGCTGCGAACCGGAGGTGGTCGCGACCAACGCGACTTACACCCTGCTGCCGACAAACGAGCTTGAGGTGCGCATAGAGCTGGATATTAAAGCGGAGGTGCTTAGCCGAACGGGGATTTCGGCGGTCGTGGGAACCGATATCAATGAGGAAATGCCCAAGGAAAAGGACCCGGCATCGCTGATTATCTATTACGCGGACGCCGACGAAACCGTCTGGGATATCGCAAGAGCGCATAACACTTCAGCCGAACAGGTCATGAGTCTCAATTCACTGCAATCCAACGGAAAATTAGGCATGAAAAAAATGCTGATGATCCCAACGGCATAGAACCTGTTGACAGAGTCCGAAATGCTCAGATTTTAAGCGGAATTTTCGTCAGACGAGACGGAAAAACGCCTCTGTGGTGTTCCAACTGCAAGTTTTGACAACGAAGGATGACGAAAATTCCACAAAAAGATGGGTGTTGAGCGGTTATGCCAACAGGTTCTTACTCCTTTTGCTGACCCTGATACCGCTGAACGGTATATATGGGCTGATATAGAGGCACTGACATAAAATTTTTCTAAACCAAACATACAGCGGGGTAATATCGGTCACGGCACACCTTATACCGAGCTTGGGCAAACTCAAAAAGCCGGTATCAGCGCGGCCCTATGCCGACTGCCCCTAAGGGGGAGGACAGATGGAAGAACGTAATATTTACCAGGACATCGCGCAGCGCACGCAGGGCGACATCTATGTCGGCGTAGTCGGTCCGGTGCGAACGGGGAAATCCACGCTGATCAAGCGGTTTATGGATACGCTGGTGCTGCCCAATATTTCCAGTGAATTCCAGCGTGAGCGCGCGAACGATGAGCTTCCGCAGTCGTCTGCGGGGCGGACCATTATGACCACCGAGCCTAAATTTATCCCCGAGGAGGCGGTTGAGGTCACGCTGGAGGAGAATTCCTCCTTTCAGGTCCGCATGATCGACTGTGTGGGATATATTGTACCAAGCTCATTGGGTTACATCGAAGGGGATCAGCCGCGCATGGTGATGACCCCGTGGCACGACGAGCCGATCCCGTTCAACATGGCCGCGGAGATCGGGACGCGTAAGGTCATCACCGAGCATTCGACCATTGGTTTGGTGGTGACGACCGATGGCAGCATCAGCGATATCCCAAGAGAGGAATATGAGGAAGCCGAGGAGCGGGTGATAAAAGAGCTCAAGGAAATCAACAAACCCTTTATCGTTCTGCTCAACTGCATGTATCCGACAGCGGGGGCGGCACAGGAAATGGCTGAAACGCTGAGCCGAAGGCACAGCGTGCCGGTGCTCCCGGTCAACTGTCTGGAGGTGGATGAGGAACAGATTAGAGAGATTCTTGCAAAGATTTTGTTCGAGTTCCCGGTTAAGGAAATCGCCGTCGATCTGCCGCGCTGGCTTGCCACACTGTCGGGAGATCACTGGCTGCGCACACAGGTTTTCGAAATCATCAAAGATACCGCGGAAAAAATCACACATATCAGAGAGGTAAGCAATCTGGTCGATGCGGTAATGGAATGCGAATATGTGGACGGTGCCCAGATAGCAAAGGTGGGGCTGGGGAAGGGAAGCGCCCGGGTAGCGGTCAATATCAGTCAAGATCTGTTTTATCGGATTTTGGCCGAGACAACCGGGCTTGATATCTGCGGGGAGCAGGATTTGATGGGCTGCATGATGGAGCTGGCGAAGATACAAAAGGAATATATGCGGGTAAAAGACGCGTTGGATGAGGTGGAGGCAACCGGCTACGGCATTGTGATGCCGGGGCTGGAGGAGCTGACGCTGGAGGAGCCGCAGATCGTCAAGCAGGGCAACCGCTTCGGCGTGCGCCTGAAGGCAAGCGCTCCGTCGTTCCATATGACGTGTAACAAAAAGAATATCCGCTTAGCGGTTTAAAACGTCCCAAATATTTCATGAAACAATTCATTTCCATATCTGGCTTTTTATTGTATAATCATATTGAACCTTTTCTCCTTAGCGGAGGATTTATCATGGCAGAGCAATATTCCTTGACAGGCGCAACACCGCCTGCCACGAGGTGACGCATGTACGAATATTCGCGCGAAGTATACTATTACGAAACGGATCAGATGGCCGTCGTACACCATTCCAATTATATCCGCTGGCTCGAAGAGGCGCGCACGCGCTATTTCGCGGAGGTGGGGCTGCCGTACGAAGTAACGGAATCGCTGGGCATACTAAGCCCGATTATCGGCCTCGAAATCGAGTTCAAGGCGTTTGGGCGCTTTGGCGACAGGTTTACCGTAAAGCTTTGTATGCCTAAATATACGGGCGTACGGTTCGATATAGAGTTTATAATCGTAAATCAAAATAACGATACGCTCGCACAAGGCAAAAGCCACCACGCGTTCGTATCATCAAAAACGTACCGGCCCGTTTCCCTCGCGAAGGCACAGCCGCATTTGCATCAAGGAATGCTCGGATGCATCGAAGCGGGCGGGTACGAATAGCCACAAAACGACAGCATTGGACTAGGAGGCGTTTTTTGAGTACTATAGCGCGCAACGGAGAAATCGAAAGACTGCTGTTCGATAACGGGGCTGCATTAGTCGGCTTCGCAGAGCTGGGCGACTTAGAGCCGGCCGGGTTGCCTCGCGCCGTATCGATCGCGGTCGCTATCGACGCGAATATCCTTCAAGGAATAAAAAAAGGCCCGACTGCGGAATATTTCGGCGAGTACAACCGTCTAAACCGCCTACTCGACAAGCTTGCGCTCATATGCCAGGAATACCTTAAAGGCCTTGGCTACAACGCTCGCGCCCAAACGACGACCATCGCGCATCAATCGGACGATCTCGCGACGGCGCTGCCGCACAAAACCGTCGCTACGCGCGCCGGGCTGGGGTGGATCGGCAAATGCGCGCTGCTCGTAACGAAGCAATTGGGCTCGGGAATCCGGCTTTCGTCGGTTTTGACGGACGCGCCGTTCCTATGCGGCGAACCCGTTACCGAATCCAATTGCGGCAACTGTACCGAGTGCGTGAAGCATTGCCCCGCGGGCGCGGTAAAGGGGCCGAATTGGAGCCTCGTATGCGAGCGCAGTGAAATATTCGACGCGTTTGCTTGCCGCGAAACGGCGCGGAGGCTATGCAAAGAAAATTTCGGCGAGGAAATTACGATTTGCGGTAAGTGTATCGTCGTTTGTCCTTATACGAAAAAGCATCTAAAGCGAATATAAAGCATTATAGGATTATTCATCTGATCCTTTTAATCGACTCGTGCATCAATAGATTCGTCTTCAGCCGGTATACCAGCGGGAACGAGCTGTCGTCGCCTTGCATGCGCCGGAGCAGGATCCGCGCGCAAAGCTCCGCAATCTCCTGGATCGGCTGCATAACTATCGTAATGGGCGGGTTGATAATCTTCGTAAGCTGTATCTCATCATAGCCGATAAAAGAAATATCGCCCGGAATACGCATTTTACGCTCGTAAGCGTAAGTAATCGCGCCCATCGTCATTTCGTGATTCGTGCCGATAACGGCGGTCGGCGGATTTTCCATGTTTAAAAGGTCGCTCATGGCGCTGTAGCCGGAGCCTATCGAGTAGTCGCCCACGCGAATCAATGCGTGGTCAACGGGAATCGCGTAGTCGTGATGCACGCGCTCGTAGCCGACGCGGCGTTCGTACGCCGTGGATATCTCGGGCGGCCCAATGATAATGCCGATACGCTTATGGCCATTGACGACAAACTGTTCAACAGCGTCGTACGTGGCGTTTGAGTTGTCTGCAAGCACGCGGTCGCATTCGCAGCCGGGAATGCTTCTGTCCATCAATACCAGCGGGGTTTTGCGCTCGCGCAATTCGCTGAAGGCGTTTATATCCTCGCCGCCGATATATTGCGGGACAAGCAGTATGCCGTCCACGGACTGGTTCAACAAAAAGCGTAACTTTTCCAGCTCTTCTTCGCGGTCGTCATAATAGCTGCAAAGAATAATTGAGTAGCCTTCTTTTTTTAAAAGCTCTTCGATAATAGCGCATATCGTCGAAAAAAACGGTACTGTAAGCGAAGGAAGTAAAACGCCGACAATCATCGTCCGGCGCGTTTTCAGTATACGGGCCGCAAGGTTTACTTTGTAGTCCAAGGCGTCAATCGCTTCGGCAATGCGCTCCCGGTTTCGTTCGAGTACGTTGCCTCCATTTATATATTTTGATATTGTGGCGATGGACAGGCCCGTATACTGGGCTATGTCTTTAATCGTGGACATTATGAAATCCTTTCGGCACGGCCAAGGGTCAGGAAAGACGCACAAACCCGCCCCGGGCAATACGGCTGTTAAGACAGCGGAAATATTAAAGCTAAACGTATCGCTTTTATCTTAGCGGATAGCCGCCGATTCTGTCAACTATAAAATGTGCTGTAAGTTGTTACTATATATCCACACTCCAAAAATAAAATATACTGAAAAACTATATTGACAGCGTCAATTCACAGTGCTAAAATAACCGTAACACAGAAATTTATACGAGTAATTTGGTTTAGAATTGGTTTAGAATTGGCTTAATTTGATACTGGAATTGCAATTTGGGTGTGTGCCCACAACAAAACGAAACGTTTAACCCTCATGACCCGATGATAAAGGAGGTGCTTTGATGTCCGGTGTTTTGCTCGAAATGGAAGGGATACACAAGCGCTTTCCGGGCGTGCACGCACTCAACGGCGTAAAGCTTGACGTACGCGCCGGCGAGGTACACGCTTTGGTTGGCGAAAACGGCGCGGGTAAGTCCACCTTAATGAAGGTTCTGAACGGCATCTATAAAAAGGACGCCGGGACGATCGTTTATAAAGGCAAGGAAGAGAATATCGAAAACCCGATTGCGGCTCAGAAGCTCGGTATTGGCATGATCCATCAAGAGCTGAACCTGATGCCGCACCTCAGCGTTTGCGATAATATCTTTATCGGTAAGGAGCCCAAGCGATTCGGTTTCTTACTGGACGCGGCTAAAGCCAAAAAAGATACGCAGGCTCTCTTGGATTCCATGCACCTTAACATCCCGCCTACGGCGACAGTAAAGGATCTTACGGTCGCGAAGCAGCAGATGGTCGAAATCGCGAAAGCGCTCTCCAACAATAGCGATCTTTTGGTTATGGACGAGCCGACGGCGGCGCTTACGGAAGCCGAAATCCAAGAGCTCTTCCGCTTCATCCGCGACCTTCGCTCGAAGGGGCACGGCATCATCTACATCTCGCACAGGCTCGACGAGCTTTGGCAGATAACCGACCGCATAACAGTCATGCGCGACGGCCAGTACGTCGGCACGGTAAATACAAACGAAGCCACAAAAGAAGAGATCATCTCCATGATGGTCGGGCGCGTTATCTACGAAGACCCAAAGCAGGCGTCCAACGTCCCCGCGGACGCGCCCGTCGTTCTCGAAGCCAAAAACCTTATAGCCCACAACGTTAAAAACGTATCCTTTCAGCTCCGCAAGGGCGAAATCCTCGGCTTTGCGGGCCTTATGGGCGCGGGGCGCACGGAGACTATGCGTGCGCTCTTCGGAGCGGACGCGCGCGCAAGCGGCGATATCTTCCTAAACGGCAAAAAGGTCGATATCAAATCCCCTTCCGACGCCGTGGCGCACGGCATTGGGTACCTCTCGGAAGACCGCAAGGCGTTTGGCTTGGCGACGGGGCTCTCCGTTATGGACAACTGCGTCATGGCGAGCATTCCGTCCTACGCAAACGGCCTATTCATGAACGACAAAAAGGTCATCGAATCCACAAACGAATATATCGACAAAATCGCGATCAAAACGCCGTCTATCCGCCAATTGGTCCGCAACCTCTCCGGCGGCAACCAGCAAAAGGTCGTCGTGGCGAAGTGGCTGATTAAAAACTGCGATATTCTCATATTCGACGAGCCGACGCGGGGTATCGACGTCGGCGCGAAGAGCGAAATTTACAAGCTGATGAACCTGCTCGTCGAAGAAGGCAAATCTATCATCATGATCTCCTCCGAGCTGCCGGAGGTATTGCGCATGAGCGACCGGATTATCGTTATGTGCGAAGGCGCCGTATCGGGCGAGCTCGAAATCGGCGAGGCGACGCAAACAAATATCATGACCTACGCGACAACAAAAATGTGAGGTGAGCGAATATGGAGAAAACGCGCTTTGACATCACCAAGCTGCTTGCGCCGAGCGTGCTGGTAGTACTGTATATCTTCTTCTCATTATTTGGTACAAATTTCTTCGGCACGGACTACATAATCAACATTCTTGACGGCTCCTACTATATCGGCTTTATGGCGATTGGCGTTACGTTTGTCATCATAACCGGCGGCATCGACCTCGCCCTCGGTACGACGATGATGTGCGCGGCGCTTCTGGGCGGCGCGGCGTATACCGCCTGGGGCTGGCCGATGTGGCTGTGCCTCTTGCTCGTCGTATTCGTTGGTACGGCTTTCGGCGCGATAAACGGATTTTTGATTTCTTACTTGAATCTGCCGCCGTTCATAGGCACGCTGGGCATGCAGATGATGGGCATGGGCTTCGGCGCGATCGTTACGAAGGTTCAGACGATGCGCTATCCTACGTTCGGCACGGCGGACGGCTGGTTCAAAAACGTTTTCTACAAGACGACCGACGGCTTGCCGGTTGGCGTACTGTGGCTGGCGGCGTTCTTCTTCATCGCGTACATACTGCTCAACAAAACAAAGTTTGGACGTTATACGTTCGCCATAGGCTCCAACCGCGAGGCGGCGCGCCTCTCCGGCATAAAGACAAAGCCCTGGCTGATGTTCATCTACACTTTCTGCGGCTTCTGCAGCGGCCTTGCGGGCGTCATGTACGCCGCGGTATATACCTCGATCATCCCTTCTACGGGCAATGGCCAGGAGCTTTTGGGCATAGCCGGCGTCGTCATAGGCGGCACGAGCATGTCCGGCGGCTCCGGCACGCTCTCCGGTACGGTCATAGGCGTGTTCATCATGAGCGTCCTGAAG
>DBDD01000002.1 GCA_002293365.1 Christensenella sp. UBA941
AGCGCCTGCGCCCCGTCGGCGACTTGATGCGAGCCTACGGATACCTGCGAGGAGGACGTGTTTATCTCTTCGAACATCGTGTTCAGGCTGCTTGTCATCTTTTGCAGCGAAAGCCCCAACATGTCCTTTTCGGATAATGGCGTGATCTCGGCCGTCAAATCACCGTCCGCGACTATTCCAAGCGCTTGGCTGATTTCCGTTATGCGCCCGACAAACGCCGCCGCCGCCGCGATTGTTTGGCCCGTTTCGTCCTTTGCCTGTCCAAATTTCTGAATTACGGCAATGTCCGCGTCGCTAAGCGCGATATCGCCCGTCGCAGCCGCTTTTTGCATGAATGCCGTAAGCACTCTCAAAGGCCTTGCGATCAGGCGGGAGATGTACAGAGCCAGTAATAGGGAGATAACGACGGCCACCGCCAGAATCGCAATCATGATGAACGTCGTGGTGACGGCGGATGCGGCGGCTTCTTCCGCCATCTGGGTGGTCGCCGTGTCCGCGAAATCTGTAAGCGCGACTACGCTCTCGGCCAAAACCGTCACGCTGGAGGCTACCTCAGCCATATAGGCTATCATCTGCGCATCCGTGATATTCGGATCCGTAATCGAGCTTATATATATATTGCGAGATTCCTCAAACGGAATATAAGCCTCGTCGATAGCCGCCATCAAGCGCTTTGTTTCCTCCGATGTAAACATAGCGGTAACTTGCTCGTCCATTAAATCGTAGTCGGCGACGAGGCCTTTCAAAATGCTTAGCTCGTTGTCCCTTTGCTCGTCCATTTTCATCAATTGATACAAGCCCGCGCCGCGAAAAGCCGCACGCTGCGCCTGTATGTTGCGGTTCATTCTGGCGGCGGTGATAGCGATTTCCGTGCGTTCCGCCAAAAGGGCTGTATTTTCAGCCTCCGATAACAGCTCTAAAATCCCCACCACGCCAATGGCAACCGCTATAATTGCAATGATTAAAAAGCTTACGATTAGTTTTGCGGCAACCTTCATATTTTTCATTCTGTCATACCCTCCTCAAAGCGTTAAGTAATAATGTCAGATGTCGGTTATTATTGAGGCGAATAAGGCTTTTATTAATATTTCACATGTAAATAAACGCCTCATATGTTTTTTTAGTGTATAAATGTAAAATCAGTGTAACAAAAAAAGAGCACGCGTGCAATAGATAATATGGCAATACCTTCAAAATTTTATAAATTTTGCTTACGGGCGGGCATGGAAGCCCGCCGCTGCAATATGCCTTTTTACGCGAGCGCGCCCTCGATTACGCAGACGATTTTCGTGCCGGCGCCGATTTTGCTCTCAACCATGGCATATCCGCCATGCCGCTCCGCTATGTGCTTGACGATCGAAAGCCCCAGCCCCGTACCGCCGGTCTTTTGCGAGCGCGATTTATCGACCCGGTAGAAACGCTCGAAAACGCGCCCGAGCTGGTCTTCGGGTATGCCGATACCCGTATCCCGGACGATTATCGTACAGGTACCGCCTTTTTTCGCGAGGCGAAGCTCGATTTCGCCGTTTTCTTTATTGTACTTGATGGCGTTTTCCAATAGATTGAACAGCAGCTCGTCGATCATGCGCCGGTTTGCGCTAAGCGAAAAGCGTTCGCCAGTTATTTTTACGCTGAGGCCCTTTTCGGCGGCTTTGTCGGAGAGGCTGCTTACGACGGTCTGAGCCAAAACGTGCAGATCGAACTCCTCGCGATCTTCTACACCGCCTTCGTCGAACTGCGATAGGCGCATGATGTCCTCGATCATTGCGACCAGCCTTTGCGATTGCGCGCCGATCTTTTCGGCGAAATCCCGAACATCCTCTTGCTTGGCGATGCCGTTCACGATCATTTCGCTCAGCGCGGAAATCGTCGTAAGCGGCGTCTTCAGCTCGTGCGAAACGTTTGCGGAAAACTCCTTGCGCTGCTTTTCCGCCAAGCTTTTGGCCGTAACGTCCAGGAATAATAGGATCGCGCCGCTGCGCTCGCCCTTTTCGAGCACGGGATTCAAGAATACGTCGTAGATATTGCCCGCGCGCGAAAGGCTGTGAATCGCTTTTTCGCCCTGGAGGCACAGCTTGACCTTTTCGAGGAGCGATATATCCCGGGAAGCATAAAGTATGCTCTTGCCGATTAGCTCTTCGCCTGCGCCGAATAGCTCCATCGCCGCCGGGTTTGCCGTTAGCACGACGCCGTCGCGGTTTAACAGCAAAAGCCCTTCTTTCATATTGTCGTTTATGGTTTTTATCGTATTGGCGCGCTCGATTAGCGCCAAAGCGCCCGCCTCGATTTCACGCTTTTGCTTCCTGATACGGCGAAGGAAGGGGTCAAGCTCGTCGTACGGCGGAGCCGACGCCGGATCCTCTAGGTCGAATTTCGCGAGCGGCTCGACGATATGCCGCGTTAGCCTATTGGCAAGCAGCAGCGACGCGGCGAGCGCGAAAGCTAAGCACAGCGCGAACAGCAGCGACGCGCCCTCGAGCAGCGCCTGAACCGTATCCGCCGTAAACGACAGGCGCAATACACGGCTGTCCGGCAAGCGCATGGCGTAATAGTACGTCGTTTCGCCAAGCGTATCGGATACGCGCTCGCTCGCGCCAAAACCCTTTTCAAGCGCTTCGGCAACCTCAGGGCGGTCAAGATGATTATCCATTTCAGCAGAATCGGCGGCGTTGTCGAATTCAACCGTACCGTCAGCGCCGATAATCGATACGCGCTGCGTACTTAGGCCCTCGCGGAACTGCGCGTGATACCGATCCTGCAAAAGCACGCTCCACAGCACAGTCAAAATTCCGGCCAATAGCAGTACGCTCGCGCACATATACGTAAAAATTCTTCGTTTCATTGCCCACCATTTTTTTATATTCCGCATTGGGCAAAGCCC
>DBDD01000141.1 GCA_002293365.1 Christensenella sp. UBA941
AGCGTCGCGGCGTTGCCGGGGCGCCACTGATTGCCGGTTTGCGTGTTGTAGGTATCAGGAAATCTACTGGTATACGTGTCGGCGGCGTAGATGCCGTCAAGGCCCAGATTCATCAGGTTGTCCGGATTGAACCGCAGATGGTCGGTCTGGTCGTCGATACCGTACGCAGGCATGCTCGTGAACGTGTACTTCGCCTGGTTCGACGTAGCAGAGACGTTCTTCGTAGCGTTGTTGATCGTGCGGGACGTGACGCTCTGGCCTTCGATCCTCGCCAAGGTCGCCATGTTGGCGCTTGAGAGGTTCAGGCAGTTGTCTTTGCCCTGGATCGTCAGCGTCGCGTTGTCTTCGCCGTTGCCGGTCCAAAGGTGTTCGCCGTCGGTATCGCCGGGGGCGGCGACGCTAATCCTGGCGATGAACCAGATATAGTTGCCTTCCGCGTAGGCCTGTTGGGTGAGCGAGCCGCTCCAGTTTTGCATGGTCAAGCCGCTCATCCAAGCGTCGGATACCGTAATGCCGCTAAGCCAAACAGGCGGCTGAAGCGACCCTGTCGGTGTATCCGCGACCAGGGCGAACGCAGTCGCGCCCAGAGCGAACATCATTATCGCAACGATTGTTACAGCAATGAGTTTTTTCATTTTTTACCCCTTTCGAAATTTAATGGTAGAGCAGTCAGCAGTTCTATAAATGCCGCATATACCCTTAGCACTACCTGAGTATATTTTATTTTCTCTCCTTAGTCAAGGCTATATTACGAAATTGTTTCCTTTTTTAATAACTAAATAACGAGTTATTGCGAAATTGTTACGGTCGTATATGCCTATTATATAAATTAATAGATGTAATTAAAATTAAAAAATTACGTAGAATAGGGATTTTTGCGCGTTTTGGGTTGCGCTGGCGCGTTTTTTGCCGCCTTGCGCCCGAAGCCCGGGCATTTATGAACGATCTGTAAACAATTGCGCCAGGCCGCCGCAGCCGCCCGGCTTATTCACGCTTTGTTCATATAGGTGCGCGCTCTTGGCGGCGGGCGTGTTTTCTGTTACAATAGGACGCGTAAATACTGCGCCAATAGCGGCGAGAAACCATAGATGGACGGTGCACGATGCCTAAAAAAACGCCTCCCAAGCGCTCAAAAAGCAAGCGTAAGCGCCAGGCTCTGCCCGAGCTGAGCGCCGGCGAGCTTGTCGCGCATATCTACCTTGCGGCCATGCTGGGCGTATTCGCGCTCTTTACCTTCGACGTTAAATACAGGGCGATGGACGACGCCAAGGGTAGTTTCTTTCGTATAGCGACGTTTTTCCTCGCCTTTGCGCTCTTTTGTATTCTGCTGCATACGCTTATTTCCAGGCGCAAGACGCTCTTTACGCCGGGCGGAGTGCTGCTTGGCGCGATTAGCCGGCTCTCTTGGCTCGATTACGCCGTTTTCGCGTACGTTTTTATTGGCCTAATATCCATGCTCGCCTCGATGGAGCCTTCGCTGTCTTTTAGCGGCGGCGAATCGCGCAGCGAGGGCTATTTAGTGATGATGCTCTACGTGCTCGTCTACTTTGCCATATCGCGCTTCTACGCGCATAGGGAGCATGTATTTATCCTGTTCGCGGCGTGCGCGTGCGCGGTGGCGGGTATAGGCGTGCTCCAGTTCTACGGCTACGACTGGTTCGGCCTAACTGCCTCCGCCGAACCCGTCGCGCAGCCCTTTGGAGAGGGGTCGTTTATGACGACGTTCGGAAACGTCAATATCCTCTCCGGCTTCCTCTGTATTACAGTGCCGATGTTTGCGGTATTATACGTGAAAACGGAGTCGAAGCTGCGCTTTTTATATTTGGCCGCGTCGCTGCTTTGCTGGTATCAGGTATTGATGGGGCGCGCGGATAGCGGCTTTATCGCGCTGGGCGCGGCGTTTGTACTGTTGCTTCCGTTTATAATTACGGATCTGAATTCTCTGATGAAGCTGCTTTTCTATATGGCGGGCGTTGCGTTGTTGGCGTTCGTCTTTAGCTCTATCGCGGCGGATAAGGTCGGGCAATATATCGACGGCGTTTCATTAATTATCTTTAGACAGGGGTATAGATTGCTAATAGCGGCTCTCGCTTTGCTTGCCTCGTCCGCTTTCGTCCGCTTCTTCCTCATAAAAAAGAACCGCGGTTTTCCAAATATCCGGAAGGCTGCCGCTATTGTAACGATATGCTTAGTCGCCGCCGTTCTATTATTTGGCTGGTTCTATCCCGCCGGGGAGGAAGACGGCTTTATATACGAGTATACGCAGGCCATGCGCGGCAATCTGTCCGACAGGTTCGGCTCGTGGCGCGGCTTCGTATGGACGCGCTCGGCCGCTCTATATGCGATGCAGCCCCCATTGCAAAAGATCATCGGCGTTGGGCCCGGCATGTTTGCCGTTACGTTTACCCCGGCTTTCGGCAGAGAATCGGTTGAAACGACAGGCGTGCTCTACGACCGCGTTCATAACGAATACCTTCAAACGCTTATTACTATGGGCATACTTGGGTTTATCGCGTATCTGGCGATTCTCGTATGCGCCCTCGCGCGCGCGTGGAAGCATTCGGCCAATACCAACGTCCTGGCGATCGGGAGCGCGATTTTGTGCTTCTATATTCAGCTATTCTTCAACTTTAGCGTTACGATCGTCGCGCCGTTTCTTTGGATATTCCTCGGGATGCTCGCGAATCAAGCGCCAAAACTGTCGCTTCGGGATATGCCGTTGTTCAAGAAAACAAAATAGGCTGTTTAGAACGCCCCTTCGCACGGCTACGCCGGGCGAAGGGGGTTATATTTTATTGCCAAGGGGCTGCGCCCCTTGGCAATCCTTGCTTTTTAGCGGTAAATTCCCCTCCGTGGAGGGGTGGCCTCAAAGAGGCCGGGGGGGTATGGCCCGCGCAGTTCCTAATTCCTAACAACAATATTGCCCCGCCCCACAAAAACCTATATAATCAACTATAACGTATATAAATTGGAAGTGACCATATTGAAAGTTAAAATTTCTTTCTGCGCCATCGCGAAAAACGAGGAGCGCTGTATTGCGCGCTGTCTCAGCAGCCTATATGGCGTAGCGGACGAAATCATCGTGGTCGACACCGGTTCGACGGATCGCACTGTGGAAATCGCTAAGGCCCATGGCGCAAAGGTCTATCATTTTGAATGGATTAACGATTTTTCCGCCGCAAAGAACTACGCTCTGGATCAAGCTACAGGCGATTGGGTTATCTTCCTGGACGCGGACGAATATTTCCCCGACGAGCGCTCTGCCAAGGCCGTCCGCTCCACAATCGAAAAAGTCCACTCCAACCTCAAGTATGACGGCTTATACCATGCTATTCGCAACCTTATGGACACGAGCTCCAAAGAAGCCGCCGAAAAGGCCAACCGCTCGTTCAACGTCCGCGTATTCCGGATTAGCCCGAATATTCGCTTTAAAAACGCAATCCACGAACAGGTCTCGAAAAACGGCGGAGAAACCGAGACGTACGATATGCCGCAGTCGGAATCCGTTATCGACCACGACGGCTACAAGCCGTCGCTCATTCGCGCCAAGGAGGCCCGCAACCTCGAAATGGAGCTGTGCGAGGTTCGGCGCGGTAATTCCGACCCGCTGCTTTTCTACTATATCGGCCGGGATTACTATCATATGGGCAAATACCGGGAAGCGCTCGAATATTTCCAAAAATATTTTGATACCGGATTTATCGAGCATTGCTTCTCCGTTTCGCACTATATCTTTCACGTAAACACGCTTTTGGAGCTGAACAAGCCATTCTCCGAATCGCTGCGCGTCCTTAGGCGCGGCATGCGGGAGTTCCCTTCGCATCCGGGGCTTCGCCTGCTCAATGCGTTCGTTTTGGAAAGCTCCAAGCGCTATCCTCACGCAATAGAAAGCTTTGAACACGGCTTTTCCCTCGCAAAGACGTACCGCAATCCCTTGGAATTCACGCCGAATCTTATGGAAGCGAGCCACGCGCGCTTCCTTGCGCTCCTTGCACAGCTTTATGAACGCAAGGGAGATATTCCAAAGGCGCTCGGCGCTGCGCAATCGGCGCTGCAAAAGGAGCCCTTCCAGCCCAGCGCGCTAGCCGTACTCGCTTCGGCCGCGAAAAGCTTGGATCAAGAGGTGCTCGCGTTCATCCAGTCGAACTACGACCTTTCGAAGCCTGAAACGCTTCAAAGCCTGCTCACACCGCTCTCCACGGCGCGGCCTGGCGTAGTGTTCCTGACGCTATTCGAGCGCTACTATCAGCTAACGCAATCGAAGGACGTGAATATGTTCACTATGATGGCAGCCGTGGGCGAATATGCCGCTTCCGTCGACGCGCTTTTAGCGCGCTACGAAGCTACCGCGTTCGAGCCATACGCCTCCAAGGCGCTCGGCTACGCGCTCGTCTCCGGAAACATGTCGCTATTGGCCTCCGTCTCACAGCGCGCCGGGGGGGCATACGCCCGCCTCGCCGAAATGGCGCTGGGCATTCGTACCGAAATGGCTCCAGGCGACCTAGCGGCATTTGTGGTAGCGGCGCATATGGCTCTGGGCCTCGCGGGCGTAACGCCGCCGCTTGAGGACTTCGCTTCGCGCGCCGTAAACTGCTTTGGCAAAGACGCGCTTATACAGCTCATGCTGCTCATGCACAATCACGAATGCTTTCAAGATGTCCTCGATATCTCGGATATGACGCTTGAGAGTCTGGACGATAATGATATCCTCAAGCTCGGCGGCCCTATCGCCGAAACCGCGATGGAATCGGCCTATCGCCTCGGTAATACTGCGCTAGCGGAACGCTATCTGTTGTGTGCGCGCGAAAATGGCGGGCACCCGTATGTTTTGGGGAGCTTCGCGCGCTTTATCGCGGACGGACTAAAGAAAGGCCCCGAAAGAAAACGCTTTGAACGGCTTTCACAGGAGCTTTTATCCTTGGATCTTTCTGAAGAGATCGAACGGCGCAAGAAGCTGCTCCTGCTTCAGCAGGATGGCGAGGACGACGGCGCGCCGCTCGCCATGCAGGACGCCAACTAGTAGTTAGTGATTAGGAACTAGGAATTAATGGTTTATATTTCGGTTTGCATTATCGCAAAAAACGAAGAGCGCTGCATAGGGCGGTGCATCCAAAGCTTCTTATCGGCTTCGGACGAGGTTATCCTAGTCGATACGGGCTCGGCGGATCGCACCATACAAATCGCGGAGGGCCTCGGCGCAAAGGTTTATCATTTCAAATGGATCAACGATTTCTCCGCGGCAAAAAACTACGCGCTAAGCAAGGCTTCGGGCGATTGGATAGTCTTCCCCGACGCGGACGACTATTTACCCGATATAAACTCCGCCAAGGCGCTCCGGGCGGCAATCGAAACTAAGCATAGCGACGGCGGCGCATATGCCTTTTCGCACACGATACGCAACTTCCTGGGCGCCGGAACCGAGGATTCGCCATATATCGATACGATATACTGCAAGGTCTTCCGCAACAATCCCCGCATCCGCTATCAGCGTCCGCTTCACGAATATATAGGCTGGGCCTATGAAAACCCGCCGCCCTTCAAAATGCTCGAAGTTCCGCCGAAAACTTTTTTGTTCTATCACGACGGCTACCGCGACGACCTCGTCGGCGGCAAGGACGCGCGCGATCTCGCCGTGCTCGATGGCGTCGAGCGCTCGCTTTTGCCCGAGATCGCTCAGTTCTACCGGTATCTTGGCCGCGCGGAAGAAGCGCGCCATGTCTTCGAGCGTTATTTCGATTCGAAGGAAAAGGACGGCAAGCATACGATCGAGCCGCATATCTTCTCTATCGAGCTGCTCTTTTCGCTAGAAAGGCCATATGCCGAAATAGAATCCGTTCTCGAACGCGGCCTGAAGGACTTTCCTGAGCATCCCGGAATGCGCCTGACCGCGGGCTACGCAAATTACCGCGCGCAGCGATATTCCGAGGCTATCGAAAATCTAACGTTTGGCTTTGCCTTGCTCGAATCAGAGCGCAATGCGTACAGCGGCGAGACCCTCCTTGTAAGCAGCCACGCGCGCTTGTGGGGCATGCTCGCGGAGCTATACGCGCTTAAGGGCGAAAGCGATAGCGCGCTATCCGCCGCGAAGCGTGCGCTTGCGCTCGACCCGCTATATTACGGCGCGCTAAGCCTGCTTGCGACGAGCGAGCCAAACGCGGCGTTTGCTTTTTTGGCCGAGCGCTACGACCTTTCGCTCGAAGACATACTAAAGTCGCTTATCCCGGCTTTTGCCGCAAATCGTCCCGGCGCCGTGTTTATGGCGCTCTTTGAAAAGTATTTTGGCTTAGTGCGGCGAAAGGATATCAACTATATAACGATGCTCGCCGTTGCGGGCGAACATGCCATCGCCGTAGACTCGCTCATTTCGCGCTACGAGGCCTCTAAATTCGAGCCTTATCTTGCCAAGGCGCTGGCCTTTGCACTGCTGTCTGGGCAAAGAGTACTGCTTGCGTTCGTTGCCGGGCGCGAGGCCGATACGCCGTACGAGCGGCTGGCTAATCTGGTACTGGGCAAGGGCTCGCCCAAGCCTGACGATTTGAGCGCTTTCGTCATGACGGCGCATTTTGCGCTGGGCTTTTCGGGCGTAACGCCGCAATTGGAAAATTTCGCGTCCTACGCCGTGCGCGGCTTTGGCTCTCAAGCGCTGGCACAACTGGCGCTTTTGCTGGAAAAGCACGGCTATTATCAGGACGTGCTGGATATCGTTGACGACGCGCTTAGAGCGTCGGGCGGAGCCATGCTCGCCGCCCTGGCGGAGGCGGGCGCGCTTAGCGCGTACCGTGTGGGCGAATA
>DBDD01000016.1 GCA_002293365.1 Christensenella sp. UBA941
ATCGTATTCGTACTCCAAGCGGGATTCGGCATTTGGCGTCGGAGTTGCAGATACTGGCGCGGGCGTTGCCGTTTGTAAAGGGGTGGGCGCGGGCGTTGCCGTTCGCGGTGGCGCTGGCTCGGGCGCGGGCGATGCTTCCGGCGCAGGTTGTGGTTCAGGCGTATACGCCGGGGAGGCGGATACGGGTATGCCAGACGAACAAGCCGCCAATAAAAACGCGCCCGCAAATATAGCTATGCCCGTAAGCAACACGCCTTTGTATGTCTTTTTCATCCCTGTTGCCCCCTAAACTACAGCGCCTCCAGCCCCCACGGGTTCTGTAAATACTGCTTGAACAGATCGATCGAACGCGCGCAATAGTAGCCGTCGGAGATACGCTCGTCCAGCGTAACTTTAACATTCACCATCGTCTTGACGGTAATCGTGCCGTCCTCTTCGACGAACGGCATCTTTTTAATGCGTCCAATCGCGATAAACAGCGAATTCGTGCCCCATTCGTATAGATGGTGGTACGGCGCTTCGATGCCCACGCTGCCTAGATTCGCCACAAATGCGCTGCAACGGATCGGATCGACGCGCTCCAGATCCTTCGGAATGCCCTTATAGAAGTCCATGAAGTCAAAAATCTTGATAAGCAGCATCAAAACCCAGCGCGGCAGGCGCATGAGCTTGGATATTTCCTTTTCGTCCTCTTTATCGCCGCCGGCCTTGGCGTTTTTTACTTCGCCCTTGATCTTTGCGAGGATCGCGTCGAAATCGTCCTCCGGCTTTATGCGCACGGTAACGTTGGTTTCGGAGCCCTCGTCGGAGAGCTCGCGCTTGGCGATAAAGTTCAAAACGACGTTTTCGCGCTGCCAAAGCTTGCGCCCCTTCATGAAGCGATTGAGCTGTACCCGCTCGCGCAGGATCTTTGTGAGCGCGATTAAGAAGACGTGGAAGAACGTGATAGCTCTTCCGGCGCGGCGTTGTTCCCCTATGTATTTGAGGATATTCTCGACGTCGATATCTTCGCTGAAGTAGACCGTGGAATCGCAGCGGCGCTTCATAAGGTATGGAAAAAGTGCGTTTAAATCGTTGGGAATATCGACGAGGACGGCATCCCGGCGGGGACCTTTCTTCTTGCCCATAGGCACACCCCCAGTTTTGTATTTATTTGTATTATGTACAATTACAGGAATTATATCATTGCTTGCGAAATTTGGCTATCATAAAAATACAAATTCGCATCCATGCATAGATTTGCGACCCAAGTGTTATGAGCGTATGTTACGGATGCGTAAACATGCTCGCGATTAGATTGCGGCGTAAAAGGGCTTGCTGTATACTGTTATATACTATCATAAATTTGGAAACGGAGACGGATTTTACGCATGAAAAAGCTATCGGTATTTTTCGCGGCGATTTTGCTTATGGCGGCGCTTGTGCCCGCCGCGCGCGCGGAGGCGCTTACATACGGCAGGTTTACGGTTACATTTGCACCGGGCGGCGTGACGGTCGCGGTTAAGGATGAAACGGCCCCCATCGTTACGCTCGAATGCGATTCCTTCCTGCGCATGGTCAGCAAGGCGTATCCGATTTCGTTCGAACAGGCGGACGACGTTTCCGGCCTCGTGAAGATATCTAAAAAGTCCTATCAGGATTCAAAATACGGCACGCAATACATCCATCCGGAGGCATTATCCGCGCTCGAAGAGATGGTCGAGGACGCGAAGGACGCGGGATATCGTAAAACGCGCCTCGTGGAGACATATCGTACGAGCAAGATTCAGCAGCAGCGCTTCAACGAAAGCGTCGCGTGGCGCGTGCGCGACGGTATGAGCGAAGATGAGGCGTACGAGGCTGCACACTTAGTTACGGCGCTGCCGGGCGAGAGCGAGCACCATTTAGGCATGACGCTGGACATATTGCAGCGGGGGGATTCCATGGCGCAGTCCTTCGGGAAGACGAAGTTCGCGAAGTGGCTAGCGGCGAATGCGTCCGAATATGGGTTTATCATACGCTATCCCGACGGGATGCAGGAGACTACGGGCATTTCGTACGAGCCGTGGCATCTGAGGTTTGTCGGCGAGCCTATGGCGGAGGCTATAGACGCGCTCGATACGTGCATGGAGACGTTTTATCAGGCGCTTAAAGCGCAGAGGGTTATGCAGGTGGGTGACGACGCGATTATCGTGTACGTTCCGGCGGGGGCGAGCGCGGCGGTGTCTTCCTCCCTTGCTGAGGGCGCGAGGTTCTCCGAGACGGGGGAGGGGGGGAGAGTGTTGGTGGTTTCCACTTGATCACTTACGTGTAAGGGCAAAAATCCCATCTATGGAGGGGTGGCGCGAAGCGCCGTGGTGGTTTCGCCCGCAGGCGAAAAATTCCCCTCTATGGAGGGGTGGCGCGTAGCGCCGGGGTGGTTCCGCCCGCAGGCGGATGGCGACGTGCAAAAGCGGCCCAACCGAGCCGCCTAAATCCATCCTTACTTCGACTCCAGCAATTTCTCCAGCTTCCTCTTAACCCGCTGCAACGCATTATCAATAGACTTAACATGCCGATTCAAATCCACCGCAATCTCCTGATAAGAGCGCCCTTGTAAATAGCTCGAAAGCACGCTCCATTCGAACTGCGAAAGCGTCTCGCCGATGCGGTTTTCAATGGTGCGCAGCTCTTCCTGCCCGATGAAAAGCTCCTCGGGGTTCGTAATCTTCGTCGCCGTTAAAACGTCGATAAGCATCCGATCCGATTCGTCGTCGAAAACGGGCTTATTCAGCGAAACATAGAAATTCAGCGGTATATGCTTTTGCCGCGTCGCGGTCTTGATGGCCGTGATAATCTGGCGCGTGATGCACAGCTCCGCAAAAGCGCGGAATGAACTAAGCTTGTCCTCCCGGAAGTCGCGGATAGCCTTGAACAGCCCGATCATGCCCTCCTGTACGATATCCTCGCGATCCGCGCCGATAAGGAAATAGGAACGCGCCTTGCTGCGTACGAAATTCTTGTATTTATTGAATATATATTCGAGCGCCTGACTGTCGTTATCCCTGGCTAGGAAAACGACCTGCTCGTCGGCCATGTTGGCATAATCAGCGGTAGAAGATGATTGATACGCGTAAGCGGAATCCTTTGACATTGAATCCTCCCGTGTACGCTTGATTTAAGCACACATACCCGTATATTTTAACACCGTTGAAAACTCCGGGTCAAGCTCGAATTTCTTATGATTCGCCCAAAACCGACGCATCCAGCACACATCCAGCGCGTAATTCCGCATATTTTACGATTTCGACAGTTTATGGCGTGTTTCGCGATTTCGACAACTGTATTCGCGATTGGACAACTCAGCGCGAAGATTGACAATGCGGTTGCGGTTTGCTAGGATATATCCGTATTGTTTGGCGCGGGGAGAGTGAAATATGCCGAAGGTTGGCTGGCTGGTTGGAAGCGACAGCGACATTCCTAAGTGCAGGCCCGGTATCGAGATGCTTATGCGCTTTGGCGTGGACGTTAGCGCGCGCGTGATGAGCGCGCACCGCACTCCGGACGATGCGGCAAAATTTGCAAGCTCCGCAGAGGCCGAGGGCATAGATGTTATCGTTTGCGCCGCCGGAATGGCCGCGCATCTCGCGGGCGTAGTCGCTGCGCATACGGTTTTGCCGGTAATCGGTTTGCCGATGAACGCGTCCGCTTTAAATGGTATGGACGCCTTGCTCGCTACGGTGCAGATGCCGCCGGGGGTGCCCGTCGCGGCTGTAGGCGTAGATAACGCGCTAAACGCCGCGCTGCTTGCGGCGCAGATACTAGCGGTTCGCTATTCCGACATTCGGGAGCGATTGCGCGCCTATAAACGCGAAATGGCGCAAAAAGTGCATGATAAGGATACAAAGTTGCAAAGCGAAATCGCCTCATGGTGATTCGCTTTATTAAATTTAATGACAGTTTACAGGATTTGACTCGGAGGGAGTATGTTCGGATTATGGACAGGCGGTAAGGAAGCCGCAGTTTCGCAAGCCGCCTATTACGGCTTGTTTGCGTTGCAGCACAGAGGCCAACAGGCGGCGGGTATCGCCGTTACCGACGGCGAAACGATGGATTATCATAAGGGCAAGGGGCTCTTGAGCGATGTTTTTGCCCAAAATACGCTGCCAAAAGGCATAGGTGCGCTCGCCCATGTGCTATATTCGGGCGGTAAGGTGCGCACGGCCAACGCGCAACCCTTTGTCGTCCAATATCAATATGGCACGATTGCGGTCGCCTCAAACGGGCGGCTCACAAACGCGTCAAAGCTGCGCGAAGAGCTGGCGAAGGACGGCGCGGTGTTTTCCACCGGGGTCGACGCCGAGCTCATGGCGCTGCTTATCGCCAAGGCCAACGGCCGGGGGCTTGAAGGGTCGATTCAATATATGGCGGAGCGGCTCGAGGGCGCGTATGCCGCCGCCATTATGACGAAGGATGCGCTGATTGCCGTGCGCGATCCTTATGGCCTGCGCCCGCTTGCGATTGGGCGCACGGAGGACGGCTGCTATGTTATCGCGTCGGAGAACTGCGCGTTTGACGCCGTCGGCGCCGTATTCGAGCGCGACGTAAAGCCCGGGGAGATAGTTAGGATCGACAACGGCGGTCTTCATAGCGTAGGCGTATACCCGGCGAAAAGGAGCGCGCTTTGCGTGTTCGAATTCGTCTATTTTGCGCGCGTAGACTCGGCGATAGATGGCCTAAGCGTTTACGAGGCGCGTTTTCAGGCGGGCAAGCGGCTCGCGCGGGTGCTGCCGGTCGAGGCCGACCTCGTTTGCGGCGTGCCGGACTCGGCTCTCGCGGCGGCTATTGGCTACGCGGAAGAATCGAAAATACATTACGGCGACGGTTTGGCGAAAAATAGGTATGTCGGCCGCACGTTCATTCAGCCCGACCAATCCCAGCGCGTACGCAGCGTCCATATGAAGCTAAACGCCTTACAATCGAACGTAAAGGGTAAACGCGTTGTGCTCGTGGACGATTCAATCGTTCGCGGGACGACGAGCGCCAATCTCGTCGAAATGCTGCGCGCGGCCGGCGCGAAGGAGGTACATATGCGTATCTCGTCGCCTATCGTGCGCTTTGGATGTCCTTATGGCATCGATACATACGAACAGAGCCAGCTAATCGCGAACAAGATGAGCGAGGAAGCGTTCAGAAAACAAATCGGGGCGGATACGCTTGCTTTCCTCGGGCTCGAGGCCCTTCGGGAGGCTTGTGGCGCAGCGAATCTCGATTTCTGCGAAGGGTGCTTCAGCGGAGAGTATCCGACCGAATTATAGCGAAGCAAATAGTATATTTCGAAATTATAGCTTGGGATGTTATAACGTTGAATAATATATCGAACGCAAATATTGGGAGAATGTAATGAATCCATATAAAGAAGCAGGAGTAAACGTTGAAGAAGGATATCGCGCGGTGAAGCTCATGGGCGAGCACGTTAAACGCACACAAAATGCAAACGTGCTCCAGGGTTTAGGCGGCTTCGGCGCCATGTATTCGCTCAAGGGCTATAGCGACCCCGTGCTTGTTTCGGGTACGGACGGCGTGGGCACGAAGCTCAAGCTCGCNNATCGGCATAGACTGCGTCGCGATGTGCGTAAACGACATCGTATGCCACGGGGCGGAGCCGCTCTTCTTTCTCGACTATATTGCAACCGGCAAGCTAAATCCTGAGACGGTTGCGACGGTCGTATCCGGCGTGGCGGAGGGCTGCGTGAGGGCGGGCTGTGCGCTAGTAGGCGGCGAAACGGCGGAAATGCCCGGCTTCTATAAACGCGAGGAGTACGATATCGCGGGATTCGCGGTAGGTGTCGTTGAACGGAGCCGCCTGATCGATAATTCGAGCGCGCGCGCGGGCGACGCCGTCATCGGTTTGGCTTCTTCCGGGGCGCATTCCAACGGCTATTCGCTGATTCGCAAGCTCTTCGGCGAGGACGCCGTTACACTGAATACCCCCATCTATTTTCTGGATAATTCGACGCTGGCTAAGGCGCTTCTCGAGCCGACGCGCATCTACGTCAAGCCGGTACTGAGCCTATTGGGCGAATTCCCGATTCACGGCATAGCGCATATAACGGGCGGCGGCTTCCACGAAAATCTGCCCCGGATGCTTCCCGAAGGGTTGGGCATAAAGATCGATTTGAAGAGCTGGACGATTCCGAAGCTGTTCCAATATATCGCGTTGACCGAGGGCTGTCCGGTGAATAGTCTGTTCGGTACGTTCAATATGGGCATTGGCATGGCGTTAACCGTGCCTAAGCGCTATGCTGATGCTGTGATCCGGCGCGCGAAGGAGCTCGGCGAAAAGGCGTACGCTATAGGAGAGGTCGTCCCGGGCGAAGGCGTGGCGCTATGCGAATAGAGCGGCTAGCCGTTTTGGCTTCGGGCGGAGGGAGCAACCTCCAAGCGCTTCTCGATTCTACGGATATTCCCGCAGAAATTGCGCTCGTTTTGACGGATAGACCCGCGTACGCTCTCGAACGCGCGAAGGCGCGGGGGATCGAGGCCGTTTGCTTCGACCGGCGCTCGTTTGCGGCTAAAGCAGAATTCAACAGGGCGCTGTTCGATAAGCTTGTCGAAGTCCGCATAGACGCTATAGTGCTTGCGGGCTATTTGTCTATCCTCGACGCGCGGCTCGTCGAGCGCTTTGCGGGGCGTATTCTAAACGTACATCCGTCGCTTATACCATCGTTCTGCGGTATGGGCTTTTACGGTCTCAAGGTGCATCAGGGCGTTTTGGATTACGGTTGCAAGCTCACGGGCGCGACGGTACATTTCGTTGACGCGGGAGCGGATACGGGGCCGATCGTCTTTCAAAAGAGCGTAGAGGTGCGCGAAGGCGATACGCCCGAGAGCCTGCAAGCGCGCGTGCTAGAGTTCGAGCACGAGCTTTTGCCGCTGGCGGTGAAGCTGTTGGCGGAAGGCAGGTTGAAGGTGGAGGGGCGAAGGGTTAGTATCATTGATTAATTAGATATTTAGGCAAAGCACTAATATCTATAAAATATGGAGGACAATATGCGGGCATTTTTTTCAGTTTCAGACAAAACGGGTATAGTTGATTTGGCGCGCGGCTTAAGCGAGCTGGGCTGGGAGCTGATTTCGACGGGCGGTACGCAAAAGGCGCTCGAAGAGGCGGGGCTTAACGTCATGAACGTTTCGGATGTGACGGGCTTCCCGGAATGCCTCGACGGGCGCGTGAAGACGCTGCATCCGAACGTACACGCAGGAATTCTGGCCATGCGCGACAATAAAGAGCACATGGCGCGCCTTGATGAGCTGAACATTACGCCGATAGATTTGGTCTGCGTGAATCTTTACCCATTTAAGCAGACAATCGCGAAGCCGAATTGCGCGTTCGAGGACGCGATAGAAAATATCGACATCGGCGGGCCGAGCATGCTGCGCGCGGCGGCAAAGAACTACAAGGACGTGCTCGCGCTGATCGACCCGGACGATTATTCTGAAACGCTGGAAGCGATGAAAAGCGGCAACGTGCCCGGTGCGCTCAGGCTCAAGCTTCTGGCGAAGGTGTTCGAGCATACGGCGGCTTACGACGCGCTGATCGCCTCGTATCTTGCGCCAAAGGCCAATCGCCCCGAATTTCCGGACAAGCTTACGCTTACATACGAAAAGGCGCAGGACATGCGCTATGGCGAGAATCCGCATCAAAGCGCCGCGTTTTATAGAGAAATCGGCGCGCGGCCCGGCACCTTGGCCGAGGCGGAGCAGCTACAGGGTAAGGAGCTTTCGTTCAACAATATCCACGACGCGAACGG
>DBDD01000164.1:0-178 GCA_002293365.1 Christensenella sp. UBA941
GCCAATTATTCTTCCCCCTATCATAATAAACGGCTGACACGTTCCAGCACCTGCCGCGCCTCAAATTATAAACCGTTTCCCCGGCGTTCCCCCGTTCCAAAATGAGAAAAACCGCCCCAAAAGCCACACCCCGCCAAGCCGCATTGTTTCGTGGGGGTAGCTAACCGTTATCCCGCCT
>DBDD01000164.1:248-979 GCA_002293365.1 Christensenella sp. UBA941
CGGGCAAAAAAGGCGTAATAATATTTTGCCTGCGAGGATGATTTATCTCCGATAATTAAGGTGGCAGGGGCAACCCTGACTAACCGTATCGGAGGAAAATCAATAGTGGAACAAAAACGAATATCCGACTTGCTGCCCGGCTTTGAGACTGCGCTGCGGGCATGGGGATTGTCAGCTTCTTCTGTGCTGTACAACTTGCATTGCTGCACGGTAATGTTGAAGATGCACGAGGAGCGCGGCGCCGAATACCTTGAGCGCGAAATTGTGGCAGACTACACGACGTCAGTCCGCAAACGCTATGACGACGGCGAAATCGGGCGGGTTTATCACAACAACGTGATGCGCAATATCAATCGGTTTTTAGAGTACGCCGAAACGGGGAAAATCGTGCGGGAAAACCCACGCAAAGGCTCCCGGTACACGCTCACGCCTGAGTTTGAGCGGATTGCCGACGGCTATCTCGCCAGCGGGCAGTTTCACCCGAATACACGAAATGACATGCGATGGGTCGTTCACAAATATTTTTCTTGGTTGACGTCTCAGGGTTTCAGCGATTTGAACGGGGTCGGTGTGCAGCAGTTGCAGCAGTTTTTGGTGGACTGCGCCAAACAGCTAACTTGGGGTTCTGTGTACGACGTCAAGCTGCACCTGCGCAAGTTGTACGCATATTTGTATGAGACAAATCAAAGCGTTTCGCCGTTTGCCGCGCTGTTATCCTTTCGGATTGACCG
>DBDD01000164.1:1034-3709 GCA_002293365.1 Christensenella sp. UBA941
ATGACGCTGGGCGCTCAATTGGGGCTTCGGGCCTGTGATGTGGTTGCGCTTAAACTTACTGATATTGATTGGGTAAACGGCGAAATTAAAATCCGGCAAGCCAAAACCGGCAGGGCTGTGGTGCTGCCGCTTACGGAAAGCGTCGGGGAGGCTCTCAGGGAGTATATCCTGGGCGCTCGGCGCGGCGCTGATAGCAAATATATCTTTGAGCGGCTGAAAGCGCCGTATACGCCATTACAATCGGCGGTCACTATTGGCGAAATATATCGTGACTGCTGCAAAGCGGCGGGAATCGGAAGCACAAAACGCTTCCACACATTGCGCCGCTCACTTGGAACGGCAATGTCCGCAAGCGGCGTGTCGGTTGAAACAGGCGCACAGGTACTCGGCGACGGCCAGATTAATTCTATGAAGCAGTATATCTATGCTGACAGCAAACACCTGAAGATGTGCGCCCTGCCCTTTGACGGGATTGCCCCAACAGGGGGTGACGCGTAATGAATAACTATTCCAGCGCGTTCTCGTCCAAGCTGGACGCAATGTTAGAATACCGCGCCGCCTGTGGGTTCAAGCAGGATACGCACGCGCGAAATCTTAGAGTGTTCGATTTGTATTGCCGTGAATATTTTCCTGATACGGCAACGCTCACCCATGAAGTGGTTCATGGGTGGATTGACCGGGAGACGGCGAAGGGCAGCGGCTTGAACGCGAAAACGGCGGCGATACGGCAATTCGGGAAATACCTCTGCGCAATAGGCGAGGATGCGTATGTTCTGCCGGAAAAATTCGCTCACCATGTCAACAGAATGGTCCCATATATGCCAACGGACGCGGAACTGACGGCGCTATTCTCCGCAATCGACAGATTACCCGCAGACAAATCTGAGCCGTTCCTGCCTGAAATCGCGCCCGTGATGTTCCGTTTGATTTACACCTGCGGGCTGCGCCCCAACGAGGGGCGTGAGCTTTTACGCGCAAACATTAATCTGGACACAGGCGAAATCCTCATTACGCATACGAAGCGGAACAAAGAGCGCATGGTTGTGATGAGCGACGATATGCAGGCAATGTGCCGCGATTATGAAAAGCGGCGTAATCTGTTCTGCGGCGAAAGCCCCTATTTCTTTCCCGCGCGGGATGGCTTGGCGTTCCCCGGAGCAAGGCTGCTCAAGCTGATTAACGCGGCGTGGTTCGCCGCAACTGTTTCTCCGCTCAACCCTGCGCCGCGCCCGATTCGTGTATATGACTTGCGGCACCGCTTTGCCTCGGCTTGCCTCAACCGCTGGCTCGACAACGGCGAAAGCCTGATGGCAATGCTGCCATTCCTGCGGGCATATATGGGTCACAGTAATCTGTCTGATACGGCGTATTATATTCATCTGCTCCCCGAAAACCTCGTCAAGTCCGCTGGGATTGACTGGGCAGACCTCAACGCCTTGCTGCCGGAGGTGGAAGCATGGCCGGATTAGCCGACAAGCCCCTCTTCGGGTTGATTCACGACTTCTTGAAAGTCTATTTGCCGAAACAACGCCGCTGCAGCCATAACACAATATCCGCTTACCGTGAATCGCTGGAGCAGTTCATTGATTTTGCGAAAGTGGAAAATCGTGTTCCCATCCAAGACGTTACCTTTGAAATGCTGGATGCAAAGGCAGTCACGCGGTTTCTTGACGCATTGGAACAGGAACGGGGCTGTGGCATTTCCACACGCAACCACAGGCTTGCCGCGATTCGCGCGTTTTTCACCTACGCGGCTGCGATGGATATTTCAGCGGTCGCGTTCCTCACCGAACTCAAAAAAGTACCGATGAAAAAGCCGGTTGAGGTTACGGTTGTGGAACACATGAGCGAAGAAGCCGTACAGGCGGTTCTTGCCCAGCCGGACACGGCCACCTCCAAAGGCTTGCGCGACAGGTTCTTTATGATTTTGATGTACGACACCGGCGCGAGAATACAGGAAATGATTGATATTCGTCTATGCGACTTGCGGCTTTCCAAAACCCCGACCGTTACGCTCCGTGGGAAAGGGAACAAAATACGTTCCGTTCCGCTGATGGAGCGGACAACGGAACATTTGCGGCAATATCTTGAGGTGTTTCACGCTGACTCTCCCGTAAATGCGCAGATGAATTTATTCTATTTGGTGTCACACAAGGAGCCGCATCCGCTTTCGCATGATTGCATCAGCAAGCTTGTGAAAAAGTATGGCGCTATGGCGCGCAAGATTTGCCCGGAAGTACCGCGAAATGTGCATCCGCACCTGTTCCGCCACAGCCGGGCGATGCATTTATACCAGCATGGCATGGATTTGACGCTCGTGGCACAATGGCTCGGCCATGCCAATCTTGAAACGACACGGGTTTACGCTCATGCCGACACCGAACTCAAACGAAAGGCAATCGCTTCCGCATCCGAACAAAACGGGCCGCTTCGTAGCGCGCTCAATCCTTCACGTTTTACTGTCACTGACGAAGATACGCTCAAACGGCTGTACGGTTTGAAGTAACTTTGACATCCCTGTACCCCCAATTATTATTTCGCCTTTTTTGCCCGTCCGACCATCCGCGCCGATTTTTTCGCGTTTTGCCCCATTATTATTTCGCCTTTCCTCTTGATTTTTCCCATTAATATGCCGTTTCTTTGGCTTAGCGTCATAAGGGGAAAGGCGGGATAAC
>DBDD01000236.1:0-700 GCA_002293365.1 Christensenella sp. UBA941
GTAAATGGCGGTTCAATGTCTTGAACAGAAATATTCGCGTCCCTAGCAAGATAAGCGCCAAAACTATTTTCGCCCTCAAGTAGCGCTTCATTTCGCGTTCCCTCAAATGAATTTGCGCCGCCCTCAACTAATACTAAATCAGGAGAAAAGGAATCAAATTCATTCTCTAAAAGCTGAAACATGATGTCGTCGGGATTATTTGAATGTGCGACATCAAACCAAAATAACTCTTTTCCCTCTGATTTCAGGTGGAGATGCTTGCCATGCAAAAAACGGTATTGATTGTTCTTCCAAACATGCGTTACATTTAGGACTACTGCAATTATCAAGATAAGCACTAAAGAAAATATAGATATTGCGATTGTTTTTCTCTTTTTATTCATATTACACCCAATACATTATCCAAAATATAAACTCGCTGCGTTAGTTTAGTCGCCCCAAAGCGATCATCTTCTGAACCCATCTTATTATGCCACAAGCAGCGGCCAGACACAACGACAGCCAGAAATCAGCATCGCAAGGAGGTGAACAAAATGGATCTGAGCAAACATAAATCGCTGCCAATTTCGTATGCCGTAAACAGCGAAAAGGTTGTACAGGACACGCGATACCTGAACATTACCATCGACGTGCTGCATACCGGCGCGAACTATAATGGTTCGATTTTCACCCGCGAAACGGTTGATGAAAATATCGAAAC
>DBDD01000236.1:809-4692 GCA_002293365.1 Christensenella sp. UBA941
GGCGTTATCCCGGAGAGCTGCAACCCACGCTGGATCGAAAAAACATCATCGGACGGAGTGACGCGGGAGTATCTACAGGTCGATGCGCTGCTTTGGACTAAATTTTCAGACGCAGCGGACATTTTCAGACGGGACGTTATAAAAGGCCAGAGTATGGAGCTGGAGGAGCAGTCGATGCAAGGTAAAGAGCAGCCGGACGGCTCTTTTTTATTTACCGCCTTTAAGTTCGATGGCTGCTGCATCCTCAGTACGTCCGACTTGCGGATTCAACCGGCCATGATCGATAGCGTCGCTGTCGCGAATTATTCGCTCGACTCCATCGCGCAGGAGATCAAAAACAAGCTCAACCAATACACGCAAGAACCCGCCGATGGCGGTCTTGATACTGACATCCCAAGAGAAGGAGGAAAAGATCATTTGAATAAGATCGAAGAAATGCTCTCCAAGTACGCCGTATCTTTGGAGCAGCTTGGCTTTAGCATAGACGGCCTATCTGATGAAGAATTAGAGGAAAAACTGATCGCGTTCACGGCGGCGCGGCAAGGCGCGGCTGATCCCGAACCGCAGCCCCAGTCCGAACCCGCAAACGAACCCGCTAAAACCTATGCGCTCAACAGTCAATTTGAAGAAGTGCTGCGCGATGCTGTCGCAATCGAGCGGACGGAATTTGAATACGGGATCGCGCCGCGATACTCCGTACTCGATTTTGACGTAGCCCTTAATATGGTCTACTGCTACGACCGCACCGATTGGAAAATCTACGGCTTTTCGTTCACCATCGCCGCCGACACGGTTACGGTCGATTTCGCATCGAAAAAGCGCAAGAAATTCACTATCGTTGACTTTGTGGAGGGCGACGGCGCTGATCGGCAGCTCGTTTTTTACGGACAGGATCAGATGGACGCTGCCGCCGCAAAAATCGGCGCTGACTTCACCGCCCAAATCGAAAAGCTCAACACCGACATGGCTGACATAGCCGCTCATTTCCAGACCTCGCAAGAGCGCGTCAAGGAGCTTGAATCGTTCCAGACCAACGTTTTTGCTGCGCAACGCGAAAACGACGAGGCGCAGCTTTTCGCGCAGTTTGCAAAAGAGCTTGATGGTAACGCGGACTATGAAGCGCTCAAACGGGATTCAGCGGCGCACAGCATTGAGACGCTGTCTGAGAAATGCTTCTCGATTCTCGGCAAAACGAAAGCAAATTTTACGACCAAAGAACCCAAGCCCGCAGCGGTAAAGCTGCCTATGGCCCCGTCTGCCGCGAACGACGAGCCTTACGGCGGGCTTCACTCCAAATACAGAGCTAACTAGGAGGATTTCACTATATGAAACATGCAATAGTACGCACCGATCTGATGAAAGGCACTCATGATCTTACGGCGCTGGCGTCGGTCAAGGTCATGGGCGCAGACGATAAGCCCGTCGCTGTCGATAATGGCAGCGTCGTTAAACTCGCTGGCCTCATGCCCAATATGCGGGATTGCTACAAGGGCGTCGCTCCCGCCGCAGACACCAAGATACGCGATCTTGTACTCGTCGCCACGCCCGAACTGAAATACGACAAGAAGAATTACGACCTCGCTGAGTATGTAAACGAGGCTGGCACGATCTGCCGGGGCTACCGTTTGCACAGCGGCGAGGTCTTTTCGCTCACCGCTGAAGGCTTGATCGGCTCCAATCCTGCCGTTGGCAGCGTAGTCGAGCTGGCCGCGAACAGCCTGAAGCTGTCCGTCGCCGCGACGCCCACCGCCAAAGCCACGACGGTTGGCACTATCGTCGGCAAGGAAACCGGCAGCACCACGTACTTCGTGATCGAAGTGCAGTAACCGAGGAGGATATCAACATGAACGACATAGTAAAATTGGCGGTTGACGCCTATCATGGCCGAGTATCGGGTAACTTTTCCAAACAGGAAACGATGGAAACCCTACGGCAAGCGCTAATCGACGCCAACAACGGCTCGACCACGCTCTCTTACAAGGCCGTGCGCGATGGTAAGTGCAACGGCCTTTTCGCTATCATGGAGGAAATTATCGCGCAGACCGTAATTCGCGGCTTGGGCGACGAGCCTTTCTTCGCCGCGCTGGTGGACGAGCGCAATCTGGCGCTCGGCGACATGAATGAATTCGTTGCGCCCGACAACTCGCTTTTTATCGTCTCCGAGATTGCGGATGGTGTACGCGGTTCGCGCAGGCAGCGCTTGAACGGCGGCGAAAAGAAGTCCATCACGACCTCGATCAAGTCGATCCGCGTCTACGAGGAAATGACGAGGTTGCTCTCTGGCCGCTGCGATATGGACGTGTTCATCGAGCGCGTCGCGGAGTCCTTCAAGATCAAGATGTACGAGGATATCTTTGATTGCTGGAATGGCTTGACGGCGGCTTCGCTGGGCGCGACCTACTATCCCACGGCTGGCAGCTTCTCGACGCGGGCGCTCATGAAGCTTATTCAGCACGTCGAGGCCGCGACCAACAAGACGGCAACCGTCGTCGGTACTAAGCTCGGCCTGTCCCTCTTGGGCGATGAACTGATCTCCGAGAAACAGAAGGAGGACTTGTACAACATCGGCTTTGCTGGGCGCTTTTATGGTACGCCTGTCGTCTCTATGCGGCAGATTCACCAGCGCAACAGCGATGCGTTTGTCATCAACGATAACAAGCTTATCATCATAGCTGCCGACACTAAGCCCGTCAAGTACGTCACTGAGGGCGAGGCGACCATTGTACTCGGCAATCCGACCGACAACGCTGATCTCTCGCAGGAGTATTTCTGCTTGATGAAAACCGGCGTCGCAGCAATGGTCAACGAAAAGCTGGGCGTCTACGAAACCACGGATACTCTGTAAGAACCCGAAGCCGGGGCGCTGAAAACCAGCGCCTCGGTTTTTTAGAAAGGAAAGCACATGGCTTACACAAAAGCACAGCGCGAAGCAAAAGCGCAGCAGCGTCAACAGGATGCGCAGATCGCGCCTGTCGCCGCCATGCCTTCCGCTCCCGCGCCCCAAGCCCCGAAAAAGCCGAAGTCAAAGCCGCAGTTTGATCTTCATGAGCTGATACCCGTAATTTGTGGATATCAGGGCTATATGGTCTATGTCAGCGCACAGTCGAAGGAAGTTTACGAGTGGCACGAATTCGGCGATGTCTGCCATATGGAAATAGCGGAGCTGCTTATCATGAAGCGGACGCAGCGCCGATTCTTCAAGGAGAATTGGGTATTGATTGAGGATGTGGACGTGCTGGAATACCTCGGTGTAGATCAGCATTATTCGCATTCGATCACGTCCGAGAACTTCGATCAGCTTTTCGCGCTCTCGCCGGAGGAGCTGATGATGAAATGCGCCACGCTCTCCGATTCTTTGAAGTATACTATCGCGACGCGCGCGCAGGAGCTGATTAACACGGGCGAAATAGACTCGCGCAAAAAGATCATGGCTCTGGAAAAGGCGCTGGGCGTCACGTTCGAGTAAGGAGCAAAAGTATATGGCTACTCCTTACGCCGCTATTTTAGACGCCTTTCTCTTTAAGATCACGGAGCATAAGTTTCTCAAATTGAACGAAGCTGACCGGGACGCCGTTATCTCTACCCATATGAAAGCTGTCTGTTCGCAGATCGCGCCGCTGGTCAAGAGCATGGGCGGCGTCGATCTTTTACTGCGCAATGACGAGGCGGCAGAATTCATCGGTGATCTCTCAGACGAGCTGATCGACGTTATCGCCGAAGGGATGGTCGTGCGCTGGCTGAAGCCTTATGCTTTTTCGTCGGATAATTTAGAGAACGTACTAAGCACAAAGGAGATCGCGCTGTATTCTCCCGCGAATCTACTGCGCGAGATTGCTGCGGTCTATAAAATGTCCGCGGCTGACTTTAAGCAGCGCATTATCGA
>DBDD01000236.1:4725-5728 GCA_002293365.1 Christensenella sp. UBA941
CAAAAAGATACAGGATCAAGTCAACATCGCGCTTTTCGTATATTAAAAGCCAGTCGCCGGAACCGCCTATATGACATTCGCGAAAGCGTTTCATATTGTTTGTGAGCGGATGATCTTTCCAATTTTGGGGCAGCGGAATATCCTGCGCCAATTGGTCGATAGCGAAAACAAGCAGGCTTAAATCCTTGCCCTGCTTCTTTGCCGCCTTAACGCCGCGCTTGAAGTTCGTTGATCGGACAATCGAATATTTCGGTTCATTCAACCTCGTTGTCCTCCGTGTCCAAATCGGCCAACATTTCCGCGGCGCTATTGTATCGCTTCGCCGTTCCATTCTGGACAGCCGCATAGGTTTCTTCCGCTTCTGCGAGGAGCGCGGTTTCAAACTCAGGGGTATAGCCGTTTTCTGTTAGCTGCGTGGAGGAAAGTTCAAAAGGTATCCGGCGTTTAAGATAAATCTGGCGCAAAGTCAGATTAAAAACGTCGCTGAAAGAAAGCCCTATTGCGGCCAAAATAGGCTCCACACTCGCTTTTATTTCAGGATTGACGCGAATGTGCATACCGCTCGAACGGGTTTCAGACATTTCGATCACCTCTGAAATCAGAATACACAGAAAGACCACAAATGTCAATGCGCTTCGGGAAACAGCGGCAAATTAAACTGCAATCCAATTCTCTACGAAAGGGCTGATACAACTGGCAAGATGGGAATTATATAAGGCGCTCGTCAATATGGACGGCGCTAATGAGCGCGACCGTTCCATCAACCGGCTCCGCGACCGCATAGACCGCAAAGGGGCCGATATCGTTGCCGGTCATTATGTGCTTATCGACGGGGTTGAGGATCGGCTGATTATCCATGCCACGCAGATAATAGATCAAAAGACCTTCAATGCTTTGCCCGGTCACTACGTAGGTTTAGGTCAAGTCGTACAAATAAAGGATACGCGAGGCCGTATCTCGCACTGGCTCGTTACGGAGGTTGATTTCCTTGACGCTGTAACTT
>DBDD01000236.1:5738-10004 GCA_002293365.1 Christensenella sp. UBA941
GGCGATATCGTCTCTTGCTGGGTAAAATCCGCTAAACCCTACTTCTCCAATCTCGATTCGGGCAAGGTCGTCACGGCGTCCAGCCGCGAGTATGTTTTCCAAGCGCCTCATAACGAGGATACGACAACGTTGGCGCTTAATGACCGCTTCCTGTTGGAGAAGATCAACGGCAAAGCAAAGTCTTACAAGATAACCAGCATCGACACGATGACGGGATATATGGATGGCGTTGAGGATAAAGGCTATTTGATTATCAACGTCGAGCAAGACGCCTTTAATCCTGAGACGGATAACGACGAGCTTATGATCGCCGATTATGTCCCTAAAGAAGCGCCGCCTGCCGCCGCTGGTCGCTGTGAGATCGTATATCCGGGCAAGCCGACGCTTACGGTTGGCGGCTCCGCAAAGACGTTCACAGCGAACTTCTATAGCGATTCCGGCGACATCATTGTGCTGCCCGATGGGGCCGCGCCGCGCTGGGATATCGTCTTAGCGGATGAAGGCTTGCGAGATAAATTCGTCGTTCAGATTTTCCCTGATACTTATTCTATTAAAATCAGAGCATCAAACGATTACAGCTTGGCCGACGCAAGGCTGCGGCTTTGCGTTGCCGTAGATGGCACGGAATACAGCGCCTATGTCGATTTGGCTGTGAAGGCGGGGTGGTAGTATGTCGAACGATCCCGTTATCGAACTCAAGCAACTCGTGATCGCTGATATCATCGGCACTCCGGCCATTATCGAGCTGATCGATCCTAAGATGATCGAGGCCGGAGAGGAATTGATTTACGAGAACATTTACCCGTTCAATCGCGTTCCTCCCATTGAGGAAGAAGTAAAGACGTACATTACGGTCAAAGCAGATGTTCTCTCAAATTATATGACTAACCAGATGTTCAAGGATTGCAACGTCGTGATTCGGATCATTACCCATCAAAGCAATATGCGCGTCGGTGATGGCCGGGGCGCTACGCGCATTGACCTGATTGGCGAGGAAATAGTAAACCTCTTTAAGTCAAGGACGTTCGGCGTATCCAAGCTGGAGCTTCTGTCAAGCTTTGAAACCGCTGTGGACTATCGGCATCCTTGCCGGGTGTTGACCTTCCAAACGCAGCATGTTAAGGACAGGGCTTGCAGTAAATGAGCGTAAATACTTCGATCCAATTCGATAAGCTGAAACATGTGATCTGCGGCAATCCGCTTGTAATATCTCCGGCGCTTACCGTCCAAAATCCAACGTTGCGCGACATAACGGACTTTGGAGAGGCGAAATACCTCGATCTGGTTTCGTTGATCGTCGGTCGCCCATATGACTTTATGGTTCAATTAGACGACGAAGGAATCAACTACATGGATGTGGATGATTTTGAATTCTTCGCCGTGAATCTAAGCAACATTCCGCAGGAATTTACCAAAATCTTCTTTGGCGATATTGATTTTACGTCATTTGAATTTGGCGAAAACGCTGAAAATGACGAACTAATATTCTTTCAGCCTGACAAGAAGATCGTCATAGATCGGCTGGTTTTCGCCCAAATTACAAAATACATGCGCGAGATGAACGTTATCAGCGACGAGATTGAGTTTAAGGCTGGTAACGAGCGTATGAGGAAATCTTTGCTTGATAGGACGCGCCGAAAGCTAAAGAAAGTGGCCGGCAAAGCCTTTGAATCGCAATTTTCAAATCTGATCTCCTTCGCAGTTAATCATGAGGGCTTCAAATACGATTACAATACGGTACTTGATCTGCATGTCAGCCAGTTTTACGATGCGTACTACCGGCTGAATAAAATCGAGAACTACCGCCAGACGATGACCGGCGTATACGCTGGTACTGTCAATTTTGAGAAGCTTGATAAGAACAACTTGTCATGGACTGGCGATCTTATCCCAATGCAGAAGGATTTAGATAAAAACAAACTGCAACTACAAAGAACCGGGTAATACCCACGACCGGGGCATATGCCCCGGATTTTTTATTTTCTAGGAGGAATAGTCTATGTCCGTACAATCTCAGAAGTATATTGTGCAGAATATTGAGAGGCTTACGTTTCTGAACCTCGCCAACGGCGCTTGCTACTTTATCGCTGACGACCTACAGGAAGCCAACATGAGCAACGAGCAGGAAACGGTCTATGCGCTGGGTAAGAACGGCGTCAAGATCGGCTCCGGCGACAGAAACAAGGCGTCGAAGATTACCGCCACGAACGGCGCGATCATCGACGGCATCATGGCCGCGCAGACTGGTAGCGGCGTAGAGACGGGTACGCATGTCGTGCGCGGCTTCTTGGATGACTGTGTTGTTTTCAATGGCGGCAATGGTCTACAGGCGACGCTAAAGCACAAGCCCGCAGGCCGTGCCGGTGCAGAGATTAAGTTCGTGTATAAAAAGAATCTGGACGGTACGCTCGGCAAGCCGTATCCGATTGGCGCTACGGCAGGCGCGGATACCTTCTCGTACAGCTCGGCAAAGAAAACTGTCAATATCCCCACCGATGGCAACATTGCCGAGGGCGATCACATTGTAGCGATCTACGATATAGAAGTCGCCAACGCAAAGAAAATCCTCAACGCCGACAATAAGTTCAGTACGACCGGGATGCTGGTTGCGGACATCTACGCCAAAGACATTTGTACGGAGCAATCGTACTGCGGCAAGATCATTTATCCGAAGGCGAAGGCGTCGGGTAACTTCGAGCTGGCCTTCGGTAATGACCCGTCTGTTCAGGCGATGGAATTCGAGGCGCTGGCTGGCGGCTGCGGCGCGGGGAACAATCATACCCTTTGGGAGTTGTACATCTTCGATGAGGAAGATGCTGTTAAGTAGCCTTGCGATTTACGGGGGCGTGTCATACGACATGCTCCCGTAAAAACAAACAGCTCATAACAACGATGCTGCTGTCATGAGCTTAAAAACGAACCTACGCGACACCGATGTCGCCGCATATCGCCCGGTACTCCCGTCAAAGCGGAATCCAATATGTCGCTTACCCGGTCGCGTAGGCTCGTTTTCCTATACATCACCCGCACTATTTATGATGCGCTTACAGGATAAGCCCTATTGTTGCTCGAATGTCAAGAGCAATTTAATAGTTTATTTCCGATTCATTTATTAGATTTCTGAAACAACGCATCGTCAGACATGACCTATTTTTTCTGAAAGGACATCCGTTTTGAAAGAACCTAACCACATTTGCAAAAACTGCGGGAAGGCTTATTACCATTGCGATAATTGCGGCAAAATGCACGATTACCGCGAATTGGCTTGCTCTCCCGAATGCTATATGGCTTATCAAGACGCCATTATTGCGGCGCGAACCGCAGAACCCGAACCCGCTCCGCAGGATGAGACAGTAATCGAAAGCGCCGAAACTCCCGTCGCGGTACAGATCGAGGCAGCTCCTATCGAGATTGAAGCAGTTCCCGCCGCTGCCGCCAAGCCTAAGAAACAGGCGAGAAAGGGGCGCGTGTCTTATCAGCCCCAGCAAATCTAAATTCAATGTCGATAAAGACACGACCAAACGGACGCATAACGGGATCGTGTTTGCATCGAAACTAGAGATGCGCTTCTACCGTGATTGGATACTGCCGCGATTGGCAAGCGGTGATATCATCGACTGTCAACTTCAGGTCGAATTTCAACTGCAAAAGGGATTCTCACGCGGTACGCGCAGCGTTCGGGCGATAACATACGTCGCGGATTTTGTGATAACCGACATAAACCATCACATTATCGTGATAGACACTAAAGGTGCGCCGGACAGTACAGCGATTATCAAGCGCAAGCTTTTCTGGTTTCGCTATCCCGATATTGACTATCGCTGGATCGGCTACAGCCGGATAGATGGCGGCTGGATAGATTACGATGTAATCAAGGCTGGCCGATCCGCTCGAAAAAAAACCAAAACAAAATCAAATAAATAGGAGCCTCACAGCTATGGAAAATAAAATCTTCTCCGTTGCCGAAATAGAGCGTATTAACAAAAAATACGAGGAATTGGACGAACGCGCCACGCTTACGCTTACGATTGAAGATAATGAGGATTTTGAGATTCGTATCAAACCGCAGCTATCTCTCCTAGAATATCTTCAATGCGCGTCGAACATTGCGGAGAGCGTGTTTTGTGAATCGGAAGAAAACGGCGAAACGGAAACCCAATATACCCCGCAGTACATGAATATCGCGCTGCAACGCGCCGTGCTAGTCTATTACACCGATATGGATATCGAGGATGCCGACCCTGAACAGCTTTATGCTTTCTGCAA
>DBDD01000335.1 GCA_002293365.1 Christensenella sp. UBA941
GCTTCCGATAGCCCCGAGCTGGCGTCAATCGTTTCTGATTATATGTTCATGGGCAATCTCGGCGAACGCTATTCTTTTCTTATGCGCCTTCTGCCTCCGAGCTATCGGATGTTTCAACCGCCGGCGGAACTATATGATGGCATGATATATGTATCCGAAGCGACCCCGACGACGATTTACAGCATATAATATGTAGCGATACCAAACAATAATAATTGATAATTTCCTTAACCTATTATTATATCCTCGGTTTGGCGATAGCCGTAATGTGCGGTCAATACAATTTGACATTCCTTCATAAGCTCATGCAGACGGTCAATCGTTGACGCAGCTTGCTCCTTTTCTCTGGTAAAAGGATGAAGTGAAATGGCGTCTCCTTTTATACGTATGGCGTCGCCAGTAAACAGATAAGCTTTATCGACTAAAAATGACATGGAACCTATAGTGTGTCCCGGCGTCTTTATACAGGTGATTGATAAGCCATCAACAGACAACTCTTGTCCGTCCTTTAGCTCTGCCAATCTTGCGCTGCCAAAACCGTCCGGCAGTGATCGCCGGCCGGAGCTGTTGTTTTGATCTCCTATAGCCAATAGCTGCATTTCATCTTCGCTGATACAAACCGCCGCGTTTGCAAAAAGATTTAGCCCGTTTATATGATCGGAATCAGAGTGAGTAAGTAAAACATGGCTTACTTCAAGCGGGTCAATGGTTAATTCAGCGAGAGCGTTTTCCAAGTTGCCCATATTTGAGCCTGAATCGACAGCGATGATGCTATTGTCTGTTTTTATAAAAAACACTGTGTTCCCGCCATTCCGTACCGCCGTTATGTCTGTACCGGGAACCTCGCCCGTTTCCGCTGGCTTCATTGACAACATTGGGTAAAAGATTATAAGCGCGGCAATCGCGGCGATTGCCGCTGACCCAATGATAATCCAGATAATCATTTTATTTTTTCCTTTCACGCGCATAAAATTAAGCCTCCCTAAGTTTGCAGAAAGCTTTGATAGCTATCTGTTCGTTACTTTAGCGTGTACCACCCGTATTGCCTTTTCAAATCCTCTTGCTTTGCAATATGTGTGGAGAAAATGATGGTGGTTTCTCGCACATTCTGCACACACGCCATTATGAGGACACTTTTTGTTGGGGCAAGGACAAGTGGGATTTGTTTTTTCATGTCAATCACTGCCCTTCAAAGACTGATGGAATTTGCCGTGCGTCTGTCTGTATGCTATAACGAAGTCGCCTTTGACAGTTTCAAGATCGGTTTTGAAATACTCGCACCAATCATCGGCATAGCAGGCAAACATGGCGAACGGAACAATGCTGGTGAAAAACTCCGCCACCAAACGGCCATGCGTTTTGTAATAGTCTATTAACTCATTCTCGCTATCCTTGCTCTCATGTTTGAGAACCTTACGAGCCGTTTCAAAAATCAGCATAGAACCCTTTCCGCTTTTAAGGGATTCCATGATGATTATTTTCAAAAACTCCCTGTTCTCATACAGAAAATTGTAATACCCGTCTATCCCGATATGGCCGTCGATATTCAGTTCGATAAGACGTTCATACTCAGCAATAAATTGGTTCGTTATGGCATTAAGCAGTTCTTCCTTGCTCTTAAAATGATAGTAGATAAGGGACTTAGGCACTCCCGCTTGCGCCGCAATTTCATCTACACTAGCGGCGTCATATCCTTTCTGTGAAAACAGAGTTTTTGCTATGTCCATTATGACTTGTTTTCTTCCAGTGTTCTTTTTCGCCACAGCGTGAAACCTCCAAACTATAATACTGACCAGACGGTACTAATATAGTATAGGCCTTGCTCCGGTGTTTGTCAAGGATATTCGTGTGCTTTGCCTCATTGCCATCTAACAGTATAAACATATTACAGGCCTGCTTATAGGGAGGACGCTCCCATCATTCATTTTGAAAGCGCCGGGCGCTTAAAAACCCGTCAGGTCCGTCGATCCCGAGGAACACCACTCCGAACCTTCGCAACGAGGCGGCGTAGAAAAACTCTTCTACATTTCGAAATGCGACAATCTCCAAGTCGGTTTCAAATACGCCGCAATATGATCGTATCCATTGCTGAAGCTGCCAGAGCGAGTTGTCATTGCCGTCACAGATGCCGATTCTCACAATGCTCACGGCTCCTTTGTGTATAAACTTATTACCTAACACTCCGCAAGCACACAAATACACTGGTTAATCTTTCTATGAGCAGTTTAATACTTACTTTCGCTTTATGTCCATAGACCTGTGACAAGCCGTCGTTTATTAGTACGAATAGGGTGCGTCACCTCTGTTATCGCTCGATACTGAATAATAGCAGTTAAGCCGGATAATACGTTATCCACGTTTACGACGTTTCGGGCCCTCATCTGTATAGTCGCCTCCGAGCATATCCATACGAGCCGCCTACGGCAAATTGAAATACGCATTGATATACGTCGTATGAATCCGTATAATGAACTGTAAGAAAAGCGATTCGATGACGAGGACGATACAGCGGAGCTGGCCGGCTTATCGAACCGAGAGGAATACGCCATGCCAAAGAGATTTGAAAGAGGGGCTCACACCCCTGACGTACCTTTCTGTGGCGGCGCGTATGCCGTCCTGTTTCCGATTAGAGCGAAGGTTGTGCGGATGATAATGGAAACCGATAGATTATTTCTAAGAGAAATAACCCCAGCAGACTTCCCTTTGCTATGCCGTCATTTACAAGACGCTGAGGTCATGTATGCCTATACACGCATACGGTGACGATGAGGTTCAAGAAGGGATTAATATGCAATTTCAGCGATTTAAATAAGGGGTCAAAATGGCTACAATATTCTATTTTACTTCGACCGGGAACAGCCTAAACGCCGCGCGGCGCATCGCGGAGGAAATTAACGCGAAGGTTCTGCCGATGCGGGAGGAATACGCCGTCTGTGACGACGACGTTATCGGTTTGGTGTTCCCCAACTACTACTGGAGCGTGCCGCGCATTGTGCAGCGCTTCATCTCTAAGCTAAAGCTTATAAATAGCTCTGCCTATGTTTTCGCTGTTATAACCTGCGGCGATCCCCGCATCGGCGCGATAGGTATAGTTCATAGACTATTGAAGTCGCAAGGCATAATCTTGACCTACGCGGAGCGGCTCGTCGCCGTCTCCAACTACTTGCCGAAGCACGAATCCAACGCCAGCGAACAGCTATTCCAGAAAACGGAGGAGCAGCTTCGCGGAATAATCCGAAGAATCAGGAGCCAGGAACTGAATAAAACCAACTCCTGTTGGTCGGTTTTGTCGAGCGCAATAGCTTTCAAATTCTGTCCAGGCGAGGATAGCGACCGCAGTTTTACTGTTTCTGACGCGTGCAGCGGCTGCGGACTCTGCGAAAGGGTCTGCGCTGCCGGTAATATCGTTATGGAGAGCGAGCGACCTAGCTTTCTGCACCGCTGTGA
>DBDD01000290.1:0-124 GCA_002293365.1 Christensenella sp. UBA941
ACCGATATCCGTTAGCGGTTCTCGGTTTCTGAAATCTTCTAAAATCTTCTATTTTCTTCTGGACATCTGTCCCTCCGGCATTGCCGCTCATATAATAGGGGTACAAATTGGCGGCTGGGCGTAT
>DBDD01000290.1:249-1304 GCA_002293365.1 Christensenella sp. UBA941
CTACTACTGCTATTCGTAGTATCACTTAAACACCGGCGCGGCGGCGGCGACCCTTTGTTCCGGCGTGGTTAACAAAACGCCTCTCCCACCGCTATCTGTTAGAGGCTTTCGCCGGAAGGAGGAAACAGCGATGACCGACCGCCCACACCTTCGCGACGACGAACATAAGCAGATAATCCCCGATTTATCGGCAGATAGTCGAAATAAGGGAATGAACTACTACAGCGTATCGCTGTCGCCCTTCTTACGGTGGCGCGGCGGCTGCCGATCCCTCGGCGCACAAGCCGACAGGCGGGCAGGTAACGCCGTAACGGTTAATATGCTACACGCCCTCGGATCGAGGGCGAAAACCGCACACGCGGCCTCTGTGGGGGCGACGCGCGCGGAATAGCGGACAAGTCCAACCTCATAAATCTATTGAAAAGGGGGCGATCACATGCCAGACGCTGACACTACCATAAACGACACCAATTCATACGAAGTCGTTATCGGGAAAACCACCTATCGGGTTATTTCGAGATATATTGGCGACAAATCTCTAGTCGATGTTATCAAGGCAGCTATCAAGCGGGATGTGGAGAACGCCCTCGATGCAATAGGGCGTGAGGAAGAACAAAAAGAGGATAAACCGGCATAATTACTTGCTATATCGCCGCCACAGAGGTATGATGACCACTGGTTATACCAAGATTTGGTTGTTTGCCGCTGATACGAAGGAGGTTGAAAAGTTTGAAACAGCAGGCAAACAACGCGGCTCTATTATGCCGTTTAAGCCGTGATGACGGCGGCGATTATGAATCCAACAGCATCGGCAACCAGCGGGATATACTCCGCAGATATGCGGTGGAACACGGATTTACTATCTATGACGAATATATCGATGACGGTATTTCCGGGCTAACCTTTGACCGTCCGGGCTTCAAGCGGATGCTGGCGGATATCGAGGCGGGGAAGATTGACGTGGTGCTTTGCAAGGATTTATCCCGCTTGGGGCGCGTAAACGCAATGGTGGCGTACTATACGGAGATTTACTTTCCCGACAACGGCGTGCGCTT
>DBDD01000290.1:1357-1809 GCA_002293365.1 Christensenella sp. UBA941
AAAATCCGCTCCACCATGCACAACATGGCGCTAAAAGGCCAATACAAAGCCCCATACGCGCTATACGGCTATAGCAAAGACCCGAATGACCGGCACCGCCTGATCGTCAACGAGGAGACCGCGCCCGTAGTACAGCGTATATTCCGCTTGGCGGCGGCGGGCATCACCGTGCATAGCATCCGCGTACAGTTGAGCAAGGATAAAATCCTCACTCCCCGCGCCTACATCGCCCACACCACCGGCAAGTACAGCTCGCCGACCACGCAGAAGTATCCGACCGATTGGTGTCCGACCTCGGTGATCGCGATCCTGAAAAACCGCGAGTATCTCGGCCATACGATTTCGCAAAAACAAACCACTAAGTCCTTCAAGAGCAAGACCTACGTCAACCGTCCGAAGGAGGAGTGGATAGAGGTACGCAACACTCACCCCGCTTTGGTGGACGAGCAGAC
>DBDD01000290.1:1899-6390 GCA_002293365.1 Christensenella sp. UBA941
CCGTTCTTCACCTGTAGCAAATACAAGCGCCACAGCAAACGCTGTACTTCCCACTATATCACGATCCCTACCATAGAGAAGCTGGTGCTTGGGGATATCCGGGAAAAAGCAGCTACAGCCAAGCGGTATGAAGGCGACTTTATGGAATACGCCCGGATGGTGGCGGTACGGAAAGGTGAGCATGATGTTCGGCAAGGGCAGGCTGACCTCGAAAAGCACAAACAGCGCTGCGCCGAGATAGACACCGTGCTGAAGCGGATGGTGGAGCAGAACGCGCTAGGGGTACTTGCGGACGAGCGGTTCACGGTGCTAATGCGGGAATACGAGGCCGAGCAAGCCGACCTCATGCGGAAGATAAAAGAGGCGGAGCAAAAAATGTCCAAGCAGAAGGCCGATTGCGAAAACGCCGTCAAGTTTTACGATCTCATACACAAATATACCGACATTGAGGAACTGACGGCACCGATCCTGCATGAGGTTATAGACCGTATCAAGGTCTATAACGCCGTAGGGGTCGGCAAGCGCAGAGTGCAGGACGTAGAGATATTTTACCGCTTCGTAGGGCTTCTGCCGGACGAATTAACTCCGCAATAAATATACCACGTGGTCGCCGTGGATCGGATCGGCCACACTCGCGGATATCCCGGACGGCGGCGATTTACGCTTCCGTATAAAGGGCAAGGTCGCGGACGGCGCCACGGGAAGCATTACAAGCGAGTTTACCGCGACAAGCGCCGGCGACGACACGACGCCTCTGGACAGCACCGCGACGTCGACCATCACCGTCGTCCCCGTGACATCCGACCTCGTGACGACCGTAACGTCGAACAACGACGCGCCGAAGCCCGGCGATATCGTCACCTATACCGTCACGGTTAAAAACAACGGCCCCGCGGACGCGCCCTCTCCTACAGTCGATTTCGGCAGGCCGCCGGTTCTCGGCAATATCGAATACTCGGCGGACGGCGGCCAGACGTGGAAACCGTGGGTGGGGCAAGTTACGCTTGCCGATATCCCCAACGGCGCATCCTCGCAAGTGCTGATTCGAGGAGAAATACCCGTACTCGTGTCGGGCGACATGCCGCACACGATAACGGTAACGGCCAGAAGCGACAATTCCGACCCGAACGCCGCCAACAACACCGGCGCTGTTACGACGACGATCACCCCGACAGCCGACCTCCACACGACGGTTACGTCCGATAAGCCGAACCCCATGCCCGGAGATATCGTGCACTATACCGTCAGCGTTCACAATAACGGGCCGTCAACGGCGGCGACGCCGTCGATCAGCTTCTCGCCTCCGACACACCTGACAAACGTGGAATACAGCATCGACGGTGGGCTGAACTATCTGCCATGGACTGGTTCAACGAAGCTTTCCGATCTCCCGAACGGCGGCGACGCGCATGTGCTCATAAGGGGCCGGATATCGGACAGCGCCGTAGAGACGATAGAGATGGTTTTCGCGGCGACGAGCCCGGCAAGCGATCAGAACAGCGCGAATAACACCGCGACAGTAACCGCGCCCATCGCCGGCAATACGCCCGCCGCCACCGGAAGCTGCACCGTAATCTTCTACGATTGCGGCTGCCAGTACACGGCTCTGACGGTTCCATCCGGCACGCCGGTCGCAATGCCGGCGCTTCCTGACAAGTGCGGATATATCTTTGTAGGCTGGTTCACAAGCTGCTGCGATTCCGGCTGTCTATGGAACTTTGCTTCGCCAGTTGCTAGCAATATGGAGCTGTTCTCGAAGTGGATACCTTGCCGCTAAACCCACGACGATAAGCCAATCGAATCGGCCCGCTTCTTCTTTATTGAGGGAGCGGGCCGGATGCTTGCTCGACAGAAAAAATCCTGAAATGCCAGATTGCCGCCTGAAGGTGTTTATGGCCTGAATGCGTTTTATTATATGTTGGCTTCGTCATCCTGCTCCGCTTTAAGTTTGTCCAAGCGCACTCTTAAGACCTCGATCCTGCTCTCCAGCGCAGTTTCGTCGAAATCGTACAATAATTCATGCACGATCATGCGGTAGCCCTCGGAGATCATCAGCCCCCCCACGCCGTAAAGAAGCCTGCCGTCCAAAACGGCATATACAAGCGGCACGCCGAACGCGCGGCAGCGCTGAATCGCCTCCGGACTTTTGTCGTATTCGATTTTGGCGAAGGTGAATTTTCCGTTCTCTTCCCTCTCCAGCTCGCCCAGCATTTCGATAATGGGCGGGCAGAGCGGGCACCAGTCGGTATAAAACATGAAGAGGAACTTGCCTCTTTGCAGTGATTCGGCAAAGTTCGCGTCGGAGAGTTCGAGCATTATGTAACGCCTCCGTATATTGCCCCGCCCGCGTTGGGCGCGGGCGGGGATTATCTCTTAGTCGGCGCGTCATTCATGCGCCTGAAGTTCTATATTTTTTGAGCTATACACATTACGTTTGCGTCTACCCAAACGCTACCAGTCGTATCCTTAGAAAAGACCGCCACCACCCTCCATCCGGTTGCAACCGCTCCGTTTGAATTTGGGTAAGGACTGCTATAAATAATCGACGCACCCGGAACTGTGTTCATATTGTCATCCAGCACACGGCCGCCGCCGCCTGTCGCAATTTGACCGTCAGGGCACATTACGTCGCTTACCGGACTGCTTTCTCCCGCTTTATAGGCTTTGTAAACGCCTTTGGAGTATTGCTTTGGCGTAGTTCTGGTATCGACGTATTGTTTTGTAGCCGCGTCTCCAGGACTTCCCGGATTGCCAACGTTTTCAAGCGTGCGCCCGCCGAAGTCCTGCCCACCGGTGAAGGTTTTCTTTCCTGTGATGGTTTGCGCACCATCCGTCGTCACAAACTTGGTTGTATCGGGCGCGGGGCCTGTGGCCCCCGTGGGACCCATCGGACCAGCGGAGCCTGTCGGTCCGGTTCCTCCGGCAACGCCTACGGAATTGATGGTTATGACCGCCGAACCAGGAGTAACGCTGATATTCTGCCTGTCGGGCGTATCCGTCTTGAAGACCAGCTTATCGCCGAGTTTAAACGGAATTTCGGTTCCGCTCGTTCCCGTGCCGCTGTTGACAACGCTGAACAGCGCCGCACCTGTGGCGAAAGCGCCGGTAGGCCCTGTTGCGCCAGTCGGTGCATGTATTCTATGACAACTTTGAGCAAATTAGATTGAGAATCCTTAAGCCGCTTGTTTAGCTGGCTCTCGTATTCTCCAATAAGGCAAGTTCCTTCTTGTTGTTCTCGATAAACTCCACGATGCGCCGGTGCTGATCCGTGAAATTGAAGTCTATCGTCAGGGCGCCGCCCTCATGAACATGGATTACTTTGATTAAATCAACGATGATGCCACGGTCAAGGCTTTGGATATTCCTGTGCTTGAGAAAAGCGTCGAAGTAAGGATTAGAGGAAGTAACGCCCTGCGCGAAGTCCTTGCTTTCTTCTTCCAACCTCGCTATGTCTTGTTTTAGCTGCTGTTCCTTTTCCTCAAACTCTTTTTTCATGCCGTGGTATTCTTCGCGGGTTATATCGCCGTTTTTCCAATCCACATAAAGGCCGGTTCTCAAAGCTGTGGTTTTTTCAAGTTCTTGCTTGCGAAGCTTTAGGGATACAGTCAGCCGTTTGGATACGGTACGGACGGTAGGCGCACCGTTGATCGAATCTATGAGTTGCGCCATATCCTCAATTAAAGCGATTTGCTTTTGTATCGTTTCCAAAACCGCGCCTTCCAGCTTTTCGTGCCGGATGGAGTGCCGGGTGCATGAGCCCAATGCGTTGTATGTCCTGCAAGCGTAATATACAAGGCCTTTGGCGGTTCTGCGGCCCATCGCCTTGCCGCAGTCGGCGCACCGTAGGAAGCCGGAGAATGGATATAGCTGCTCTGTTTGCGGCGCGGTCCTTGTGTCCCGCGTCATTAGCATCTGCGCCTTGCCGAATGTTTCCTTGTCGATAATGGGATCGTGGGTATCTTCCACAATGAACCATTCGCTTTCCGGCGTGGTGATACGCGTATGCACCTTGTAGCTTTTCACCTTCTGCTTGCCCTGTACCATATGCCCTAAGTACATTTGATTCGTGAGTATGGCCGTTACGCTCCGGGAGGACCACAACGGCGCATGTTTCTCCGTCGCTGGGTTGTGATAGTTCATTCCAAGCTGCCGCTTGTACGCGGAGGGGCATGGCGTTCCCATGCTGTGCAATTTCTTAGCGATGCCGTTCTTGCTCATTCCATCATTGACGAACCAATGGAAAATATCCTGGACGACCGCAGCCGCTTCGTTGTCAATGATAAAGCGGTGTTTGTCGGCGGGGCTTTTCAGATAGCCATACGGCGGGAACGCCCCGATAAACTCGCCGTCTCTGCGCTTGCTGTTAAACGTCCCCCTGACTTTGACGGACGTTTCCCGGCAATGGTTTTCATTGTACATGCTTTGGATAGACACGCCCAGCTCGTAAACGTCGTCAGGGTTCTTGTAGCTGTCCAGCTTCGGGAGCTCTAA
>DBDD01000147.1 GCA_002293365.1 Christensenella sp. UBA941
CCGACGTATTGCCACAATACCGGAACCATGACGGCGACAAGCGCTGTATCCCTTGTGCCGAGCCACGGCACGCCTTCGTTTATAACACCGATAAGCTTCAAGAACAGGTTGATAACGCCCATGTCCTGGTTGTACATGCGCATCCAGAGCTGGCCGATTATAACCGAGGAGAGTATGACAGGTATGAAGAAGACCGTTACGAAGAAGCGCTCGCCCTTAACGCGATTCGACAGGACCAGCGCTAAAAGCATCGAGAGCGGCAGCTGTATGACGACCGCCGCCAGCGCGAAGATGAACGCGTTCAGCATGGCGTTCGGGAACGTGGACGACGAAAACAGCTCTATATAGTTGTCAAACCCCACGAAAACCATGTCGCCGATGCCGTTCCAATCGTTCAGGCTGTAGATAAGCGACATGAAGATCGGCGCGATGAGAATTACGGTAAAGAGCAGCAGCGCAGGGAGAAGGAAAATGAGGATGGCCGGCTTATTCTGCATGATGCGTTTCATACGGATTCTCCCCTTATAGTAGTTAGAAAATAGAAATTAGAAATTAGTAGATATTTCGCGGGCGGGGATGGAACCCCGCCCCTACGCACCGGAAACTTTGGATTATGTAGGGTCGGGCTTCCATGCCCGACCGCAAAAAATATCGTGGCCGCGGGCGGGGATAGAACCCCGCCCCTACTTTTATCGAGTTTCCGCCACCGGCGGAAACAGGGAATATATGTATATATCCATATGGCAGGAAACGAGCTTCTTCTTGTTGAATAGCAAATACCATGCTGATCTATAAAGTGGAGGGCAATTGAGCTATGAAACGCAGCAAAATCAACGCGGCACTAAAATCCATGGAAGCTTTTATAAAAGAATATAAATTTGCGCTGCCCCCGTTTTGCGCCTTTACACCGGAAGAATGGGCCGAAAAGGGACACGAGTACGACGAAATACGCGACAACATGCTCGGTTGGGATATAACGGACTATGGCTTGGGCGACTTTCAAAAAATCGGCTTTTCGCTTATTACTATACGCAACGGCAATCTGGCGATGAAGGACAAATATTCAAAGACATACGCGGAAAAGCTGCTGTTCTTGAGCGACGGACAGTGTTCCCCCATGCACTTTCACTGGAGCAAAATGGAGGATATCATAAACCGCGGCGGCAGCGATATCCTGATCCGCGTGTATAACGCCACGGAGGACGAAGACCTCGACCGCATTAATGATGTAACCGTCCATTTAGACGGCCGGAAGACCACTGTACCGGCGGGAACGCAGCTGCGCTTAAAGCCAGGCGAGAGTATTACTATCTATCCGTACATGTATCACGATTTCACGACGGAGGCCGGCAAGGGGCCGGTACTACTTGGCGAAGTTAGTCAATGCAACGACGACAATACGGACAACCGTTTCTATGAAAAGATGGGGCGCTTTCCCGCAATAGAGGAGGACGAGCCCGCTTACCGCCTGCTCTGCAACGAGTATCCAGAGGCGAAATAGACGTTTTATTAAATTTTATTGTATTACGGGGCAAAGCCCCGTAATACAATAAAAAAATATTATCCGCATGGGACAAAGCCCCATGCGGATAGATTGCGAAAGATAGTGATGTTAAAAGTAATAATCGCGGATGACGAAACGCGCCTATGCCGCCTTGTACAATTGCTCGCGGACTGGCAAGCGCTCGATATGGAGGTTGTGGGCACAGCCTCGAACGGTTTTGAGGCTGTCGAGCTTATCGAAACGCTCGCGCCCGATATTTTGATAACCGATATACGAATGCCGGGCTGCGACGGCTTGGAGCTTATACAAAGAGCGCGGCAGCTTTCGTCCGAGCTGGAGATAGTCATCATCAGCGGCTACGCGGAATTCGAATACGCGCAAACAGCCATCCGCCAAGGCGTGAGCGGATATCTGCTAAAGCCGATAAAAAAAGAAGCGCTTATGGCGACGCTAAAAGAAATAGGCGAGCGCTGCAAAGCGCGCGCCGCTTCAGGCATGGCGATGGAGCAGCTGCAAAAAGACAGGCTCAAGAGTCACGATTTGCTGCGTCACCGTTTGATAGAAGACCTCGTCCATCGGCGATATAATGTGCAAACTGTGGATCAGCTTGAGCAAGAGTATGGGTTTTTAGCCGAAGAAGAGCTTTTACTGGTTTTTATTTTAAAAGCGGATTACGATTCCTTGCATACGGCCGAAGCCTCACTCCTGCTCGCGCAGAAAAAAGCAGACGAGCTGTTTTCCACCTTCGTACTGCCGGAAAGCTCGAATGGCTTGCTCTATTTTATAGGGGCGCGCGCATACGGGCTAATAAACTACGCGGCCTCACGGCATGACGATATGCGGCATGCGTTGCGGCTATTTCTCAATCAACTCGAAGCCCAGAAGTTTCTATTCGGAAGCATGGAATTCACGCTGGCGATGGGCGGCGTCGTGAAAAGCGCGAAGGATTTGCCTGTTTCTATGTACGGCGCGCGAAACGCGGTTTGTGAGCGCCTTTTAGAAGGCACCGGGCGCCTGCTTGAGTTCATGGCGCCGATTCCGGGCGGCGAACGCTCTTTGCTTCCGGAAGGCTATGACCGCGCAATCCATCACGCTGTTGAGGCGCTAAACCCCGAGGAAGCGAGCCGCGCCGCCCAAGAAATCGCACAGGAAGTAAAAAAGAACGGCGATATACGCGGCTACGAAATATTCGACTTAGTATTAGCCGCGGGGAGAATGTTTGTGCTGTTAATCGCCGCGAACGATGAAGATCGGCTCATGGGCGAGCTAGAGCGGCGCTGCGATCTTTGTTCAAGCGCTCAAAAGCTGTTCGCATGCCTGGAGGTATTCATATGCGAACACATCGAGGCCGCCGCGGCGCGCCGGACGAACGAAACGACGCGTCCCATCCGTATAGCGAAGCAATACATCCAAAAACATTTCAACGAACCCATAACATTGGAGGACGTCTGCGCCGCGATAGGGTTCAGCGCAAGCTATTTCAGCTTGATTTTCAAAAAAGAGACGGGCGAAGGATTCGCAAAATACCTTACGCGCCTTAGAATCGAACACGCAAAGGCGCTTCTACAGGAGACGAATTATTCTGTTTCCGAAATATGCGCGCGGGTCGGCTATAGCGACCTAAAGCATTTTACGGGAACGTTTAAAAAGACGACAAATCTTAGCCCCGGACAATATCGAAAACTATACGGGTAGGGCGCAAGTATGGGCTTTTTTCAAGCCAAGTGGAAATATATCTTCTTCCGCGCCTGTATCCTCTTCGTAATATCGGCGCTGTTTGCGATTCTCGCGGCAATCATCGCGCTGCCAGCCTATATCGTTTTGCCGGTATTTACACTTTTTCTAATCGCAGGCGCGCTCTTTATCATAAGGCCTTATCTGCGGGCGGACAAGCTAATTAAGCTTTACCTCGAAGGCTATTCGCTCTTATCCGAAGAAGACGGCGTCTACTTAGCCATATCCCCCGCTACGGATATGCTTTTCGCGCAATTGCAAGAGATAGCGAGCCCAACAAAGCTCTTTAGCTTAAATAAACGCCAGGCGCAATATTTAGCGCTGCAAAACCAGATCAATCCGCATTTCCTTTATAATACACTGGAAAGCATCCGCAGCGAGGCGATGCTTGCCGGTCTCGACGACGTTGCTAGTATGACAGAGGCGCTGGCTACGTTTTTTCGTTATAGCATAACAAAAGTCGAAAGCCTAGTATCGGTAGAAGAAGAGCTGCAAAACTGCGAAACCTACTTTAGTATTCAGCAATACCGCTTTGGAGAGCGCCTAAAGCTCGAAATAGTCGTATCTCCCGAAGACCGCGAGGATATTTTTCGCTGCCGCCTGCCGAAGCTGACAATGCAGCCGATTCTCGAAAACTGCATCATCCACGGCACGGAGTTAAAAATAGGCACCGGCCATCTATCGATTCATCTTGAGCGCACAGAAAAGCGCTTGTTGATCCGTATTTCAGACGACGGAATAGGCATGGACGAGGAAGCCTTACATAGGCTAAACGACAAGCTTGGCAAGGGTATTAGCCTAGCCATGCAGGAACAGGAGACGAAAGGCGGGCTTGCGCTTGTCAATGTGGACAACAGAATACGCCTGCTCTTCGGCGACGAGTACGGCCTGCATGTCTTCTCCATCCCAGGTTCGGGAACGGACGTTGAGATTACTTTACCCGCAATCACCAGCGACAGAGAGGTTAAAAACACCGAGGTGCTGCAATGAGGCGGGAAGTATTGCGCATGGAGCGCGTCAGCCTTTTGGAGCGGGGCGTCATACAGCTTCACGGATTCACGCTCAACATATTCGAAGGCGAAGTAGTAGGGCTTCTGCCGGTCAACAACCATGGGCTAACGGCGCTATTACAGCTGCTTCAACATAATACGCCCTTGCGATCCGGCTATATTTATTACAAAGAAAAGCCGATAAACACATGGCGCTCCTCAAAACAGCGCCAAAACAGGATCGGGCTTATTCAAAGCGAATCGAGTCTCGTCGAAGGGCTGTCTGTCGCGGATAATATCTTCGTGCTGCGTCCCGGCGCTAAAGCATGGTTAATCCGCTCCTCCACACAGTACAAGCAACTCATGCCGTTTTTAGAACAAGTCGGCATCTATATTTCCGCCGATACCTACGTAAGCGAGCTATCGCCCTTCGAAAAGGTTGTCGTGGACGTACTGAAGTCCGTGATGGCCGGCTGTAAGCTCATAGTACTTAGGGAGATACGTACGAGCGTTGGCGACGAGGATCTTAGAAAAATCCACAGCCTATTACGCTATTATACAGATCAAGGCATATCGTTTTTATATATCGATTCCCATTATGAAGAATTGCGCCGTATTTGTTGCCGAGTCGCGCTTATGTCGAATGGCGGCATCATAAAAACGCTAAAAAGCAACGCGGCGATACTTGAGCCGTTTGACATGATCTCCAAGCCCACTCTCTTTGGAGGTGAGCTCGCGTTAAGCGGAGATGCTATGAGGAGCACTTCGCCCGAACGTAACGCTCATTTTGTACACAGCAAGAAAAATGACATCGCCGGGCAGGCTTCGCGTGCGCATGACGAACGCGGCGTATTCGAAGCCAAAAACGTTACCGGCTCTTTCGTCTACAACGTAAGCTTCACCGCAGCGCCCGGCAAATGCGTCGTGCTGCAAGGCGAAAGCGACCAAATGCTGAATGAATTGCTGCAAATATTCTCCGGCCAACCGGCGAGCGGCGAACTGCTGTTATGCGGTAAAAAAGCCTCGCTAAAATCCAATCGCGATATAGCGATCATACAGGAGCTGCCTACCCATACGATGTTATTCAACGAATTAAGCTACATGGATAATCTTTGCTTCTCGCTCGATCATCGCCTGCCGGAAATTTGGCGCAGTATGCAGCTAAGAGAAGGCATACGGCGCGAATACGCCTCTACTCTTGGCGCAGACGTATTTGATTCACGCGTAGATAAACTTAGTGAAGTACAAAAATACAGGCTGGTTTACACGAGAGTTGTTCTGCAAAAGCCGAAAGTAGCGTTCGTCGTAAAGCCATTTCGCCGTACGGACGTAGAGCTCCGCGTACATATATGGGCGCTGTTAAAAATGCTGCTGGATAAAAACATCAGCGTAGTGATACTCACGATCAATCTTGCGGATTGCGTATCCTTGGCGGATAATCTGATCCGGCTTCGCGGCAGCCCAGCCGCAAATGTATGAGCCGTTTCTTTTCTGTGCGCTTACAAGATTTTTACACGCATCATACTGTTTTTTTGCTTCGAACATGTTAACATAAGCATATATACAATGTACTTACAATTTACTAAAAAAAGAAAGGTTGGAATCTATTCATGAAAAAGAATCGACTAATAGTATTTGCCCTTGCGGCCGTCATGTTGTTCGGCCTGCTGCCTGGAGGCGCATCCGCGGTGCTCGACGGCAGCTTGCCGGAAATCGAGGCGAATGACATCGTTATCCTCCATACAAACGACGTACACTGCGACTATACCCAAGTCAAGGGCGAAGACGGCGCTGTCACGAATATCGGCTATGCCGGCGTCGCAAATATCAAAGCAGAAGCGCTGAAAAAGACGAGCAACGTCACGCTTGTCGACGCGGGCGACGCCTTGCAGGGCGGCGCGATCGGCACGCTGTCAAAGGGCGAATATCTCGTTGAAATCATGAACGCGGTCGGCTACGATGTTTTCGTTCCGGGCAACCACGAGTTCGATTACGGCATGACCCGTATGCATCAGCTCCTCGGAGTGATTCCCGACAGCGGAACGCAGCAGCTCGATCTGGACGTCGTATCCGCCAATTTCATCGACCTCGGAGCAAATCTTAGAAGCGCCAGCGACGATAAGCCCGTCTTTGATTCGTACGTAATCGAAACTTACGGCGAAATTAAGGTCGCGTACGTCGGTATCACGACGCCCGAATCCTTCACAAAATCCACGCCCGCCTACTTCCAAAACAGCCGCGGCCAGTATATCTACGGCCTGAGCCAGGGGAAAAACGGCGAAGAGCTTTATTCAGCCGTCCAGGCGGCCGTTGACGACGCCCGCACGGCCGGCGAAGCGGACTACGTTATCGCCATAGGGCACTTAGGCGTCGACGAGGCGTCCGCGCCCTGGCGCTCTATAGACGTAATAGAAAACACCACAGGTATAGACGCATTCATCGACGGGCACTCGCACTCTGTCATCGAAAACCAGCTCGTTAAGAGCGAGGACGGCAAGGACGTTGTCTTGGCGCAAACCGGCACGAAGCTCGAAAACGTCGGCGTGATAACCATCGATCCTGACGACGGAAGCATCGAAGCAAATCTGGTTTCCGGCTGGAAAACCGAGGACAGCGCCGTTAAAGCCGTCGTGAACGAAATATCCTCCGAATTCGAAGGCGACCAAGCGGCAGTAGTCGCGAATACCGATGTGGACTTGGTCGTAAACGACCCGGCGGCCCCGGAGACGCGCCTGATTCGCAGCCAGGAAACCAATTTGGGCGACCTCGTGGCCGATGCGTACCGTTACGTTCTTGGCAACGGAAAAACCGGCAGCCAGGCAAAACCCGCCGACATCGGCTTCGTGAACGGCGGCGGCATACGCACCAACATCGCAAAGGGCGAGATTACCTTTGGAGAGGTCATCGCGGTACACCCCTACAATAACGTCGGCTGCGTCGTTGAAGCCACCGGGCGAGAGATTCTCGACGCGCTCGAAATGGCCGCGCGCAGCGCTGGCGAAGGCGAAAACGGCGGCTTCCTACAGGTATCGGGGCTAAGCTATACGATCGATACGTCGGTCGCTTCGACAGTTCAGCTCGACGAATATAAAAACTTTGTATCCGTTTCCGGCGCGCGCCGCGTGAAAGACGTTTTGGTAGACGGCAAGGCGATTAACGCCAGAACGACGTATACGGTGGCCTCGCATAACTATATGCTGCTCGACGGCGGCGACGGCATAAACATGTTCAGGGACAATAAGGTCGTTGTTCAGCCCGTCATTCTCGACAACCAGATACTGATCACCTACATCCAGGATAATCTGAACGGCGTTGTCGGCGAAGATTATTCAGACCCATACGGCCAAGGGCGTATAAAGATAGCCTAAGAGGGGGCGTAGCCCCCAATGTCATTAAACTAAGCAGACGGCTTATCGGCTGTGGCCGGGTGTTTTCGGCCCCGGAGGGTTGACCCGCAAGGGATGAACGCCCAGCTTAACTAAATGAC
>DBDD01000014.1:0-396 GCA_002293365.1 Christensenella sp. UBA941
GGGCCGAACACGCGGCGAAGGCAGCAAAGCAAAACAGCGCCGTTATCAGCGCCGACAGTCTTATAAACAGCGTTTTTTTCATCAGCAGAATAAACTCCTTTTACATCAAACTCATAAAACTTATAGCATTTTATCATATTTATAGTGAGAAATTAAGGGGTAAATTGTGTGTAATTTGTGATCTTAATGTGTATAACGCGCAATTAACCGTGATTAGTTCGCCCTACCGTATTCTGATTTTTCGAAACTCCGCGATTACATATATGTCGCTGAGTTGCCGGTCGTTGTCGATGTCCAAGACCACGGGGATAAACCGTGCCGTCTTGCCTTTCGGGCTAGCGTTAGCGATAATATCTTTCGTTTTCGCGCTAGTAGGCAAATTCAGCAACTCATTTC
>DBDD01000014.1:441-9679 GCA_002293365.1 Christensenella sp. UBA941
GTTGTCCATTTGTATTCGCCCTTAGACAGCCACGCTTTACCGTCATTATAAAACCGCCAATCCATAAGCGTAATGCCATATCGATTCTCTAACTCATTGATAAACTTCGTAAAGATTTCATAAGCAGACCCAAGCCCCGCCGCTATCATCTCGCTTGTGGGTTTAACGCCTGGATCGCGGAGCAATTGCTGCCTGTCCGCTTTTTCACTCATGTTCGGCCCCCTTCCGCGCATCGCGCAAGTCCTTAATCATAATGAATTCCTCTTCGCTTTCGCGGACGGTCTCATACCCCAGCCTCTGATAGAAGCTGGTTGCGGCGTTCCTTTTCTGCACGGCAAGCGAGGTTTGCTTGTATCCGCTCTCCCGCAGCAGTTCAAANNGTCATCATAGCCGCGCCTACGCCTCTGCCCCGGTATTCCGGCAGAACAGATATGGCGAGCTCCGGTGTATCTTTATCTACATGCCCGAACGCGGGAATGATACGCTCCCACGCCGCGCCGACAATTCGTCCTTCCACTTCTGCCACTACGCCCATGTCGCCGATTTTACTGCCGAACCCGTCGATATAAACAAACACATCGGGATGATGGATAATATCGCGGGGCGGCGCTTCCATGCCGGGCGGCACGAATATCGCGTGGTAGAGGAAATCCTCAAGCAACGGATACTCAGCGGGAATGATTTCACGGACTTTCGCCATGCCGTCAAACGGCGGGTTACTCGCCAAAAACGTTAACTGGCTCATATGTCATGCCCTTTCTCGTACCGACACGCGAACCGTATCGCCCGGCTGTCTAACGATTTGCGCCCGGATATTACCCCGGTTAATTTCCCGTAACCGTTTTCGTCAAGGACAGTAAAATCGCGCACCGTTTCAATATTTATTTCACCATATTCATCGTTGCGCGACATCATACTTCCTTTGAATTTACCGCTGCTCAAACTTTCGCCGTTTGATATTTTGATATCGATAAATCGGCGAACCCGCTTTCCATCGTAATAAAAGCGGTCGTTCGCTTTATCATAAGTCACACCGAAAGGCTCTTAGGCAGCATATAGCCTCGCAAGTTCGTCAGGTGTTAACCGTTCACTGGAGGCCGCTGCTTGCGGTATCATCTGGCCGCTTGCGCTTGGCGCGGGCATGCCGCCTGATTCGGAGGAAGCGGCTGCCACTCGCGGCGGATTACGCAAGTCTTCGATATCCCTTGCGTCAAACTCCTGCTGACTGTACGCCACAATATCGAGCAACTCACCAAACAGATCGATACCGCCGCCACCAACATAAACGATGTCGCGAACGGTATAGATATCGACAACGCCGTCTTCGTTTAGATAATCGTAGTGCGTAGCGAAGGAATTGGCATCGACGTTGAATCCATCCCAAAAATAACGGACAAGCTTTCCGTCAAACAGCATCCTGCTCTCACTATCCCACGAAATGCCATGTTTTTCGTATTCCTGCCCCATGCCGTTTACTGGCGAGGAGGCTGGTAAATTGCTTTCGGCGATAATCCAAACCAATCGGTTGTACTCATCGTCCGCATACACAAACCGCACTTTGGCCGTCAAACCGCCCTGAGTTTGCCTGTGTTCAACGTAGCGCAATCTTTGCCCTCTGTCCTGCCAGCCTTGTTTGCCCTCTCCGAAATAGCCGCGTATTTGTGATATAGTTGTCCACGGACTTATGGAAGTAGTGTCGTCGAGAGAACATACCGCTCCTGTTTCATATACATTAAGCCATAGCTTGCAAATTGTCCTTGTTTCCATGTCCACAGAAAAACGTGCTTCCTCAAAGTTGTAGTCATATTCACCATTTGTATAGCGGTCAGTAGGCGTAAGCGTTGCAGTCTGTTTACCGCTGACGGCGCTTCCAAGCGAGAATCCGTTGAAGCCAATATACTGCAAATCTCGATTAGTGGTGCTTTCATTATTTTCGCTGCTCCCCGCGCCAAGCGCAATCGCCGTGCCGCTGAAGGCAAGAATCAAAACTATAGACATAACAATTGCCAGCCGCGTTTGCTTTTTGCTTTTCATAATAGCGCCCAGCCTCTCTTTCAGAGCTTTCTTTTCCTCACACATTGTTGTTGAAAGAACCGCGCGGGAAGTTTTGGAATCGGCGGCTACATAAAGCAGAGTATCGCCGTAGTTCCGCCTGCCATCAGTATCGAGATTGCGTATGACCGCTTCGTCGCAAGACAGCTCGCATATGCGGTCAATCTCGCGGCGCGCAAGCCACACGATTGGGTTGAACCAGTGGGCAGCGCAAGCAACGACCAACAGCCATTTAACCAGTATGTCTTTGCGCTGTAAATGCGTAAGTTCATGGAGCAATACGGAGTGAAGCTGCGCGTGAGTATATTCGCAGCCGGGTAAAATAATCGCCGGACGAAAGACTCCAATTAGCATAGGCGTCGCCACAAGTTTGTTGCGGTAGAGTTTCGGTATTCGTTTTTTTCCACACATAGCAAAGAGCATAGCCGATTCGTTCGGCTTCGCCTCGATGTTCCTGCGTCGGCGAAGTCTTGTGAATACAGAGTAGCTTATAATATAGTAGATTAGTACCGCCGCAAAACCAAAGCCCCAAGCATAAGAGCCGAACGCAACCCACACTTGCGAATGGAACAATTCGGTCATGTTCTTCAGGCCGCCGGGTAATGTCCCAACTTGGACAGGTATAGTACCAAGCCCACCGTTAGCTGCGTCTCCTATTGCGCGATAAGCGGCTCCAAGCGCGTCTGAAGGCGATATTTGAACGGTGGTTTCAACCATTGCTTTTGTTCCGTAAATTGGGTTTAGTCCGATAGGCAAAGCTATCAGCTTAGATACAGGAATAAGCAGCGCAGCTATAACTACGAGCCACAAGTAGTATTGCGCCGACTTCGGCAGACGGTTTTTAACAAGCGGCTTCAAAGCAAATAAAAGAATTGTGATAATACCGCCCGATATGGACATTACAAGTATCGTTTTGAAAAACTCGCTCATTTTTCACCGCCACCCATCTTAAAGTACGCGCGCAGTTCCTCGACATCGCTATCTGTCAAACTTCCGTTGCGAACCATGGCAAGCGCAAGTTTTTTGGCTCCGCCAAATTTCTCAAGCAAAGCCTTTTCTGCAGAGAGGTAGTAATCGTTTTCGGTTATAAGAGGCACATACCGTGCCACGCCGTAACGCTCGGCTGGTTCAATAAGCCCCTTGTCACGCAATCGGGCGACAAGAGTATGTGTCGTTGACTTGTTCCACCCTCTGTTGTTTTCAAGTTCGTCCTTAAACTCCGCAACCTTTAACGGGCGATTTTCGCGCCACAGGATACGCATAATTTCCAATTCGGCATCGGCAATCTTAAAATCCATCCACTATCCCTCCTCGGCAGGCGACTAACGTAATTTATTCTACACTTGTAGCCCGATAATGTCAAGCAGGTGTACCATCTAATAAGAAAAGATTACTGAACCATGTTAAAGAAAAGAAGGCACAACGTAAGGCCGCCTATTATAAAATATACTTCCATCTTCTATATAAATTATTTTATTATATCGCTAAAATGCTTTTTTGTTCTTACTTATCACAAGCGTTGCTAAAACTACAAGTATACAGCCGGCAATTTGGTAAGCACCAATCGTTTCACCTAATACAATCACCGCGAAAACAGCCGATGAAATCGGAATAATGCCCGCAAACGCGGCAATCGTGTAACCGCTGCACCGCTTTGCCCCGGCGAACATACACGCAAAAGCAACGATTGTTACAATACTTCCGTACCACACCAAGCCAAGCCATCCGCTGACGGGCAGCCTTGCTATCGCTGTCCACGGCGATTCAAGCAAAGCGGGAGGAAAGCATAAAACCATCGCGACGGCGCTCACATATCCGGCATGAACCACAGGGGAAAGCGCGTCGTTATCTCGCGTATCCATATGCAACCGGCGTGATAACGTGGCGAAAAGGGACTCACAGGCCGCGGAACCCAAAACCAGCAACACCCCAAGCGGTTTCAGATTCTCTGCCGCTGTTTCAAACGGGAACCCTTGTACCAGCAGGATACCGGCCAATGTAATCAGTATGCCAATCGCCGTGCGAAGCGAAAAACGCTCACGCAGCATAAGCCAAGTGAACAATGCCGTGATAGCCGGAGTTGCGCCGGTCACAACACCGGCCTGTGCCGCTCCAATGTGTTGCAGCCCAAGCGTTAAAAACACTCTAAAAAGAAAACTTCCGAAAACGGCCTGCAGCGCAATGACTGTCCAAGTTCCTTTAGAAAATTGCTTCGCGGCGCATAGCATTTTCTTTCCGCAAAACAAGATAGCCGTCAATGACGCGAATACTAAGCTGAGAAAGGTAGCGGTAAAAGGCGGGATGTAATCCGACACAAAACGCGCGGCCACTATTGAAGAACCGGCTAAAATAAAAGCTATTGTCAAATACAATCTACCCATATTTACTCCCCTTGAGTTTAATGATACAATTCTATCATCTTGGAATTGGTGTAAAAAGCTCCAATTTTCATCTAAAATCATAGAACCACTTCGAGCGGAGGAGATAGGTATGTGGCTTGAGCTGGATCGGGAAAGCCCGCTTACGCTTGCGCGGCAAATTTACCGGCAACTACGGGAAATGATATTGAACGGCGATTTAGCGTCAGGGCATAAGCTGCCATCTACGCGGAGCTTGGCGTCTGAATTGTCGGTTTCCAGAAACACCGTCATTGAAGCTTACAGCCAGTTGATTGCGGAGGGGTATCTAAAAACCTATAAAGGTTCGGGTACAGTAGTGGCCGATGGTTTACACGCTTTGGATATCGTCGTACCTATGGAGCGCAAACTTATCATAACGCCAGAGAAAGCGCCGCCCGAAAAGGAAATAATAGACTTTCGTACAGGCATACCGGCGCTTGAATACTTCCCGCGAAAAGAATGGAGCAATATCTATAGGGAAGTGTGCCAAAAAGGCCCGGCTTCTGGATTTGGGTATTGCGGCGCGTCCGGGATATGGGAATTACGGGAGGCAATCGCCGGGTATCTGTACCGTACAAGGGGCCTTTCATGCGCTCCGGGGCAAATTATGATCACATCGGGTACAACGCAAGGCTTGTCTTTGATTTCACATATTCTACGGGATAACCAGAAAACTGTCTTGGTTGAAAATCCATCGCACTCGGGTCTACGTAATGTTATCACTATGGCGGGCTGTTCGATTGAAGGCGTCCCCGCAGACGAAAAAGGGCTGCGTACCGAATTAATACACGACAAAAGGAAGATTTCATTTATCTACACCACGCCGTCGCACCAGTATCCTTTGGGCGGTATTCTGCCAATACAGATGCGGTTGGAGTTAGTGAGATATGCTGAACAAAACGACTGCTATGTCGTAGAGGACGATTACGACAGTGAATTTCGGTATGAGGGGCCGCCCGTCAGCTCGCTTTATGAGTTGAACCCGCAACGGGTAATATATTGCGGCTCTTTTAGCAAGGTGCTCGCTCCCGCGCTTCGGTTGGGCTTTATGATTTTGCCGCAGAAACTTCTTGGAAAATACAAGCAATTAAAAACGTATTCTGATCTTCATACGGATTCGCTGGGACAATATACACTGGCGCGATTCATCCAGAATGGCGGCTTTGAGAAGTATATATGGAAGATGAAAAAATATTACGGAAGAAATCGTAGTATTCTTATGAAAGAACTATCCAAGTGGTTGCCGGGTCGATTTGATGTACTAGGGCACGCCACAGGATTACATGTGGTTGTTCAATTCCACGACACAATATTCACAAGAGAAATCATAAATACAATCGTTGATAATGGCGTCCGCGTATATCCTGTCGGCAGTTTCTATATAGTAAAAGAGCCGGAACATAACGACAAAATTATTTTAGGCTATTCTCATTTACCGCCGGATAAGATTGTACGAGGAATTGAGATAATGAGTAACGCTTTATTGTAAGCACCGTTGCCTATTGCTGCGAACTGATGGGAAATGTAACCCCCTACGGCGTTAGGAAAACGGGCGTAAACCCCGGCGATACAGTCGCTGTGGTCGGAGACGGCTCGATAGGACGAATGGGTGGCGTATATAAAGCCTGTATACTTCGATAATAAGGTGGCGCGCCCCGCGCGAGGGATCGAAATCATGCTTCGGATGTACAAGGCGCACATTGGCGTTGACGCCGGAACCGGTTACATCCATACGGTAACGGCAACCGCCGCGAATGTCCATGACGTGAGCGAAGCCCACAAGCTCATACGCGAAGATGATGAAGTTATCTACGGCGACGCGGGCTAGGAAGTCACACCAATACAGAGATATTAGGTGTTTGCCAGTCAGTTGATAAGCTAATCGAGAATACCGGAATTGAAGCTGTCAGACTTGTGGAGGAAAACTATTAGGTCTACCCTACTCCTCAAATATCATTACACTACGCAGCGACCCCTTTGATCTAGGATATGTCTCCACCTTAGTAACAACAACTCATAAAGTTGCGCGAACCGCCTCTATAAAGACTGTCGGATTTAGGAAACTGTAACCATCTGCATTTATGTAAGCTGTTTGCCTCGCAAAGCCAATCAAATCCTGTCCAGTAAGCGCGGGGTTAATCTGCCATCCCAAAGCCAGAATACCCGTCGCATAAGGAATAGCCCAGCTATGGCCTCCCTCTGCATCATAGGCATAGGAAAACTCACCTTTACGAAACACCTCCGCAGTTGTACGATAGCCAACAGGCGTGCCAAGTGCATTCGCCGGTGGCTCTCCAAAAGAACCGCGAGGATTGCCGATCATGCTTGTCGTAATATCGTCTCTATTGTTCGGGTTGAAATAGCCGGGCCAAAATACGCAGGTGTCATAATCCTGCCTGCAATCCAGCACTAAAATATCGTCATCTTGCGCTCTCTGCACCGCCGCATCCCAAGCTTCGGGATTATCATAATTTTCAGTGTTACCTAAGTCGGCGGAAATACTGACTGCGCGAATCTTTTCTTTCTCCGGTAAAGTCCTGTTTTGATCAATTAACCAATCAAGAGCCTCTGCGGCCAGCTCTGGCGCATTCCTCTCCCAAAACTTACATGCGACATAGTATATCTCGGCATCAGGGGATGTCCCAATCGTATTTCCTGAAAGCAGACTCACCACGGCGGGGCCGTGCATAGAGGAAGGGTTATCCTTTTCGGTTAAGCCAATAGTGTGATAACTCTTGATTTTACCCGTGTATTCAGGGTGATCTGTTAGAAGAGGCTGATCAATAATCGCAACCGTTACGCCCTCTCCGGTAATGCCCTGGTCATGGAGGCCGGATACATTCAAACCAGGAGATTTACCACTTTCAACAACTGCGGCGGCGATTTCTTCATTGCCTTCAAAGACCGTATTTTGATTGAACCAGTAGGTATATATATCCTCAGTGATATATTCCCCAGATTTAAGTTTTACGGTTTCATGGATTCCGCGAACATCCGAAAAAGGTTCTAAAGGCTTAGAGGTATTTGACGGTGGTGAAGGCGTTGATGCAGATTTCTCAAAGGATGTGGTACTGCTGCTCAGCAGAGTGTTGGTTGAACAGGCAGTGTTTAGCATTATGCATAGCGCCATGATTAGCGCAAGGATTCCTCCTGCGGTTTTCATCCATATTCCTCCATCTTCATTTCTTGCTGCGAAGTATCAGTAGGAAAATATTGTATCATTTCATATTAAGATGTTACAGTTCCACCTTCATGTACTATATACACCACTTGAAACGACTTGCCGCCCATGCATTGCCATGAATGCCCGAGCCTGTGGCCTTGTAGCATAAGTAGTCCTGATAAACTATCTGAAGGAATAACGATAGAGCGCACGCTACGACGCTTAATATCGAAAAAGCGGCCCAGTTGTTATTTGAAGCGCCGTGCCGTCTGGCGAGACACACAATAGGCAACGCCCAAGAAATCAGCCCTAACAGCAGGCTCCCTATATTCAGTAGCCCATATCCCATAGAAGTTAATCCTTCTTCGCATTCTTGCGCGTTCGCTTTATGCGGGCTTCGTTACATTCGAATGCCGCACGACGGTCTCCCCGCGCTCGACGAACGCTTCCACGTCGCAATAGCGGATTTCGATGCCGGGCGATTCGTCCTGCGTCGCGCCAGGCGTCTTTTTTATAAGCATAGCGCTTAAAAGCGGACCGTCCGCGCTAGAGGCGCTGCACGAGAGGTAATACTCCTCGTCAATATCGCATTTCCAGCCGTACATGCCCGAAAGATGATCGGAGCCTTCAAACGCTCGCACGTCGGCCATCGTAAGCTCTTCGCCCTTTAGAGACAGCGCTGTAACGTCCTCCATCGTCATAGGCTTGGCGGGCTGAGCGGGCTGCGTTGCGGAAGCCTGGCCGGCGTCGTACTTCGTGGGCGTGGCGCTCGAAACGGCGCTTAAGGCGTGATTGCCGGCGGTATCCTTTTCATAGCTCAAGCCCAGCAGCTTCGCAAAGAACGACGCGGGGGCGTAGAGCATGTTGCTATGCAGCGCGGGCGCCGCTTCGAGCCGGACGCTGGCCGCGCCATCGAGATATTTGTATGTCCGGGAACCTTTCGTCATCGTATAGACCATATCCGGCGCGGTAACGGCCGCCTTGCCGCTCTGATACGAGTATCCGTAGCCGAGAGCCTCGCAAACAAGGCGCACGGGGAACATCAGCGCTCCGTTTTTCTCGCGTATGCGGGCCTCGATTTTAGCGCCGTCCACGGTCAGCGTCGGCGAAGCCGCGGCTGCGGAAGTGAAGTACCCGACCGCGCATAACAGCGTCAGTGCGGTCATGATAAAAGCGATTCTTCTTTTAAGCATACTCTTCTCCTTTCGAATTATGGAAGCATTATAATCGCTAGCTTTATAAACCCGAAAATATATTCGCGTCATAACACGCAACGACCCTATCCGCATGGCTGTAAGTATCCTGCTGCTGTGACGCTTGAAGCTGCCGCGCTTGAAATCTTGCGCGTTCCATATACAGCTCCTGATTGCGCTCCATTTGATCTCTGTACCGCTCGGCGCGTTTTTGCCAAAAGCTATTCTCGCTGTCATTTGCGGACGATTTGGACGCCTTAGACGAAGCCCCCTCGACATAACCATGTACGGAATCCTTTGTGGCGCCAATCCACAAGGTCGCGTTCGTACTGCTTCTAAATGGGTCGGGCGTAGAAAAATTGGTTTTGATTGTGTCCAATACCCATGCTTCATAATCCGGATCGTTTTTCATTGCCTCAAAGCCATCATCG
>DBDD01000334.1 GCA_002293365.1 Christensenella sp. UBA941
AACGACGGTATAGCGACGGCTCCGTGATCGCCACTTCGTCCGGCGCGAACTGCACCGCGGCTTCGATCTTTGCGCGGTAGGCTTGCGCCTGTACGGGCTGCGTCATGGCCGCGCCGCCCGTTAGGATGGAGTTCGCGTCCGCCAGGGCATCGCGTTCGGTTTGGAGCGCCCGCACGTACTCGGACAGATATGCCTCGCTTATACTCTCAAGCAGGAACCAGTAGTAATACTTGCCGCTCTCATCTTTTGCTCTAAACAGCCCGTCCGTGTGATAGGTGATTTCCATCACGCCGGTTTGTTGCTTGATCACGCGTGGATCATCCCATATGTACGGCGTATCACACGTCACGATCAGCATATCGCGCCAGATACCGTTTACTTCGATTTTTGTATTGCTGTATTGCACGGCGCGCCCTCCTAAAAAATCAAGTTGTACGAGCCATCCGTGTTAGGCTGATTACTGACAAGCGTGGCGTTGGGTATGTTGCCAAACATCCTTAAGCCCATGGGAGCCCCATACCATGCGCTGTAGTAAGCCAGTGCGCCTAGGTTGTCGACGATTCGCGCATGCATTGTATATCCATACCGTCCAGTACGAAGCCAATAACGACAGGCAGTAGACACACCAATTTCTTCTTTCGATTCCGAGGCAGAAACGGCCTTATCCGTAGGATAGGCGATCCTTGAGATATTGTCGCTAAAAAAAGCTATGAGTGAGCCTTCCGGAACGTTATTTTCGTTTCCTAGTCCGATTTCGGTAGTAGACGCAGGAAACAGCTTACATACTACGGTTTCTGTACCGCCGCCATCTATATCGGCACGCGCCGTTACGACAGAAGTATCTAGTAGTATGTCCGTGAAGTCTGTGCCGAGCATTTTAAGGAACCCAGGCCAAGTGTCGCTATCATTAATACCGTTAAAAACGTTAGCGTTCGATGGTGGCTCGTCCGCCGAATGCTGCTTGCTATACCATCTTCCGGGCTCGGCGGTACTGTTTGACCACTGGTACAAATTCGAAACCGAAAACCTGTTGTTGCCGAATCCTCTCCGATTGGTGTCGCTGTTTGATGGCTCTTTCACATCAAAAGATACAAAAAGTAAGCAATCTTTGTTGACAATTGTTGTGCTATTTTCGGGGTATCCTGGATGGTTTGCATCTGCTTTTATCCACAATATATTATCTCCAAGGCGGGATTGGTACGAATCTGGAATCCGTGCGCGTATCAGAGTTCCCACAGGCAGATCGCCTACAACTAGCTGGTTTCTCGGCGTCGCGCTCGCCCCCGGCCCAGCATCCAAATTCACAACGCCCTTCGTCGTATACGTAAACGCCTGATAAAACAACCCAACGTCGTTTTCGACGTCGATATGCATAAACGGCGATTGCGCGTCCGGCTCGACAAGATAGCCGTCGCCGGGGCGCTCGGGGACGTGATCTTCGTTGCACCACAAATCCACGCGTCCAAACTCGGCAACGAGGATTTGATTGCCTATGTATTCGTCGCCCGGATTAGTCCAGGATAGCTCCACTTGGGCATTGCCCGCGACGGCGTAGAAGTTGGTTACGGGGCCCACGGGGAAGTTTGCGCCGGAGGAGCCGCCAGCGCCTAGTCTGCTAATCATGCCGCACCTCCGAATATGTAAATTTCAATCGGTATCGCAATGCTCGGAATCTCGCCGTCCGCGACGATGGTTATACTGCCGTCGCCAACCGCCACAAGTTCAAACATGGCGTTTCGCCGCGCTTCGCGTACGGCGCTGTCGCTGGTTTCGGGGTAGCCTACTTCGCCGGGTATGCCGGGCGCAACGCCGGTTAAGTCTGTTATCGTGACCGTGTTGCCGTCCCATGCGGAGCCAGCGGCGGGGATTATGGCGGGGAGGGTGAGTGTTACGGCGCTTTGGCCGGGAGCGCCGTCTTGGCCGTCATTACCCTTATCCCCCTTCTCCCCCGTCGCCCCAGTCGGCCCTTGCGTTCCTTGCGGCCCCTGTTCGCCCTGCGGCCCCGGTACGCCGCTCCAGCTTTCATTTATCGTCCAATCTGTGCCGCCCGCGCCGTGAATGTACAAATCTCTAAGCGATTCCACGCTTGGATCGTCTACAATAAACTGGTCGCCCTCTACCGTGTCCGTAAACGGCGGGAGCGTTCGATATGGCCCGCTAACACCCGGCATGTTGTAGATGCCGTCCATGATTCTGCCCGATACGCCGTCCTGACCTTTCGGCCCGGTTGGCCCGACCGGCCCTTCGATGCCCTGCGGCCCGACCGGCCCTACGCCGCCCTGTATGCCTGTTTCGCCGGTGTCGCCTTTATCCCCGGTATCACCCTTATCCCCTTTGTCGCCTTTATCCCCTTTGTATTTGTACCACTGGTATGCGGTATAATCGGTCGGAGCCGTCGCCGCAAGTCCAGTGTAGATGCCGATATAAGCGTCCGGCGTGTTCTTCATGTGGCTGTCGTCTGTCGGCATTTGCGTTGCCCACTTGACAAAGACATTCCCGTGCGCCACTTTGCCTGTATCCTTATAGTCAATAATGGCAACGTCCCATTCCCACCACGTTTGAGTGCTGGCGTTGAAGTACGGAGGGTGCCCACCGCCCATTTCGGCGGCTTCACTTATGGCCCGCGCATAATTATCTTTGGTCGGCGTTGTAAGCTCGGTAGGGTTGCCAAACAGCGCGTCGATCTTATCCGCGTTCTGGTTGAAATCGTCAACGCGGACGTAATCGCCCCCCTCCGGCTTATTTAGACCGTTGTTCGTCGTGTGGTTCACTTTCGCCCTCCCCGCTTAACACTTTGTCAATCTCTTGGCTTATCCCAAGCACTCTACTACAGTCCTCCGCGCCGCGCACTGAAATCTGGTTTACCGTTGTGCGTAGCGAAAGGAGCCAGCCAGCCTCTACTTTAACCAACTTCATGCGGCCACCTTCTTCATTTCCGACAGCTCCGATTCAAGCCGTTTGATTCTATGAAAAAGAATCGGAATCATCATCGGCATGTCGATTGTTTCCAACACAATTTCGCCCGTCTTAGTTGTTCGCGTAACGCCAAGCCACGGGCAACCCGTGACGGCTTTTTCCGCAATAAAACCGATATTTATTCGCTTGGAATCGTCAAAAATATAGTTGAATATCACAGGCTCGAAAGCTTCCCAATCATAATGAAAATCTTCAAGCAGTTTGATATTCTCTTTATATCGCTTAGAGGACGGCGTAGAATACAGCACTTGGCCCGAACTCTGATTCCATGCGAGATACATGTTGCCGCCACCGCTTTGCGGTATACTCGACGGGTGCAGATAGACGTAATCGTTGCGCACGCTCAAGGCTGCAATGTTGCTGCCCAGTTCAATTCGCGGCGAGTCTAAGCCTAAAGAAGAGTACGCCTGTAGGTTCGCCGCCCCCGAAACGGAATAGAGTTTGGCGTAACCCCCAAAATCTAACTCGCCCGACGATTTTACCGTCAGTGATGGAGATGTAAGGCTGTTATTCGAGAGCGTAAACCCGGCAATCGCGCCCTCGTTCGCCGTTACCTTGCCACTAAACGACCCACCGGCGGCAGATAAGGTTCCGCTAAATGTGCCGTCGGCCCCGTTCAAGTGCTTAACTTGTAGCGTGTCTACATCAATTCGCTCAGAATTGAGTTTTCCTGTGCTTATATTAGCGGCGTTGATATTCGTAATCGTCGCCTTGCTTGCGTCGATTGTCCCTGTCGAGATATTCCCGCCGTTGATCGTCGTCTGCCCCGGCGTTGAAAGGTTCGTAAAACTGACAAGCCCTTTCATCTCGATCTTCTCGCTTGCAATCGCCGCTCCGTTCGCTCTAAGCTCGATGGTGCTTGACGTAGAATCGTTCGCGACGGAAAGCGTAATGCTTTTCGCATACGCCGCGACCTCCGCGACATTGCCCTCGATATCGCTAATCTGCGATTTGAAGCCATCAACGGTGACTTCGAGTATGTGCATCGCCCGTTTCTGCGCAAAAACACGCCGATTCTGCGCGTTCACCGCTGGCCGCAACGGTTCGCCCGTGTTCTGAATTTCGGCGCGCGCACTCTTGCCGTTCCATGTGATGGATTGCGAGTAGATAGGCAGTTGGTATATCTGCCCGTCAAGGTCAAACGAAACAATATCCCCGGCCTGTAGCGCCCAATTCGTCCGTACCCGCGTACTGATTGGCGAGAAGTCCGGGAACGCGGTTAAGCGGTTGTAAATCGGAACCGCCGCGACGCGAATGTCGTAATCGTCCGAGCCGTAAAGGAACGGGTTGTCCAGCGTCACATATGCGTTCTTGCCCGTATCGCCAACAATAACGCCGATATCGTTCTGCGCGCTCTTGACTTGCAGTTTATCGATGCGCGAAACACTGTACTCCGCGATATCCGCGCTGAACCAGTGGCCGTCATTGAACACCACAGGCTGTTGCGTAAACCATGCCAGTTCAACCCCGCCGTCCCGCGTCATTCGCGCAATCGAACACGCGGCTTCCGCAATCCGGCCTAATATCTCGCGGGCACTGACTTGATCTAGCTCTGTCGGCTTTTCGGCATACATGCGCGTCGAGTTGATAAAACTGATCGTCGCTTGCGGTACGCCGACGAACTGGCATAGCTTCGTGAAGATGCTGCCTAAACTGATCGGCCAAGTCAGGCTGTTCCAAAAGTCCGTCGCGTCTGTGTCGAATTTACGCATGTGGTCATGGCCGACGATTGAGATTAATTGCACTTTGCGTTTCTTGGGCGTATCGACATTGAACACGCCAAGCTTGACGTACTCATATTTCTCATACGAACCATCGGCCCAAAACTCATGCAGCACGTCGGCGTTCCAGCTCATGCCGCGACGATCTGCGGCCCATCGTGCGGCTTTGCGGCGCATGAAGGGGTTAAGGTCGGGAAGGTCGATGAAGCTGTTCCATGTGAACACCCTCATTTCGTCCCACTTTTTCGGTTCTAGCGTTTTCCACGATTCAAGCGCGGTCGCCGGTACAAGAACGCCCTGTATATCATCCCATTTACTTGTGGCTGTTTCGTCCCACGTCTGGCCCGTCAGCATCGACCATATGCGCCCGTCAACCCATGTCGCTTTCCAAGCTTCGCCATCGGGTGCAAAGCAGTATACACCATTGCCGACGGTCAGAATAGAGTGAACAGCCCACGGCGGCTGCGCGGTCGGCGCGTACCCGTTGATGGTCAGGTATGGCCGCGACGACCAGCCCTCGAAGCGCAATTCTTGATTAGCGCCGAATCTCATTACCGTCATGCAGTTGGCGATGGAGTATGCGATACCGCCCGATTCTGTCATGGCGGCGAGTTGGGCTGTGCATGGGCCGAAGTCGAAAGAGTCTAGGAGGCGGTGGTCGTTGTTGATAGTGGCGGTTAATACGGAGGAAGGAGTAATGCCTATCGTTAATTCCCTTTCCTCGCGGGGAATCAAATCCTCGACAAGCTTTACAACGTCGCCAGACTCTAAGTTGATATCTTCGTTGGTCAACAAGGTATCCCCGAACCTCAACAGTACACGAGTTTTCGGTGATTCGGATTGTGCGGCCTCATGAAATTTTACACTGGCCGGATACATTGTTGCCTCCTAATACTCAATTACGGGGAAGGATAGATCGGCGTACCATCCTTCCGGCAGTTCGCCCTCTGGCAGCCAAACACAATTCCAAGTGCGGTTATTGGAGTACGCCGTAATCGTCCTAACCGCCGCCGTGCCGGGGTCGAAAAAAGTAAACGCGAATTTTTCGCGCTTAATAAGCTGCATGATGAATGACAGCATTTTTATATCTATAACTCTATATCCGATTTCGAGGGGGAGTTTTTCGGCGACCTTATCACGATGCAACAATCCGTCTGCCGTTCGTTCAGCGGAAACGTCCAAATCAGAATCAACGCCGCTGAACTCTTTGGGGTCGGGGATAGCAGTTCCGTCCACGGCGAACTTCATGGAATATCTATATAGCCTCTTCTCGGCCACATGAGGATTTGGCGCTCGACGGCGCTCTCGACCTTTCCTGCGTTTTTGTTTTCTTTCCTGTTCTTATTTCATCCTTAACTGCATTATACATCAACATATTGTGGTTGTAAACTATCTGTACTACTATATATTGATTTGCGATCGGATTAGCGGCAAAAACACAAGGCAGGGCGTTCTAGGCGATAAATTTGGGTCGAAATCTATATATTGCGTTTTCATAGCTTGACATATACCTTATCTTGTGTTTTAATGAATATAGACATTCCGGCAGAGTGTCACACAAAAATCTTGACCTCGCGGTGAAAACCGCTGTCAAATACAAGCTTCTAACGGTTCTGCCGGACGTTAGGAGCTTTTTTCGCACCTTGACAAACGAACAACCGTAGCAAGGCCGTCTTGAAGGACAAACGACGATAAAACAACCGCGCGTCCGTGTACGCGAAGCGACGGTTAAATCGGGGCTGCTGCCCTGACGGGCGCTTTTCTTTTTTACTGGTTTTTTCTTTTCCTTTTCGTTTTCTTCTTACGGTTGTTCATTTGGTTTTCCTGTTTCTTTAGGGCCGATATTGGGGCGGCACACAAGAAATATAACGGAGGTCGAATTTGAATCATCACTTTAGTCACGAGAAGATTATTATTTGCAAGGATACGGAAGAAGTCTGCGCGGGCTATACGGAATACCTTGAACCCATCCATTGGGCGCAAATTCGTAGTAAGGTATTATCCACTGAATCATGCTGTACCGAATGCGGCTCAAAGAAGGTCTTGCAGCTTCACCACCTGACATACAAGCGCGTCGGGTGCGAGAATCCGGCAAAAAGCGCAAAGGCAGAAATAAACAGTATTACGCCAAGAGACACATGCAAGGTACAGTAAGAGCCTTGCGCCAAAAGGGTATTCAAGTCGCGGTTGCCAAAGGCGCGTCGAGGGTATTGCTCTGTTATACAAAAGACGGAAAACAGATACAGTATTATGATATGACAGGCGCAATCTATTTCGAGAATTGCAGCAGGAAGTACGGAAAGTACGGGAGTTTGAAGGGCGTGGACGAACTGATAAAACTATGCCTCGCGTCATAACTGCTCAAATCAAAAGGTTCACCACCCGGTTCATGACGCTGGCGCGAAATAAAGAAAAGCCCGCTGTTTAGGCGGGCCGGGGATACAGTTAATAACTATAACAATTCGCTTTCGTCGTAGACCATTCTAAGGTCAACAATCGCTTTGTCAATTGATTCCTCGTCGAAATGCCGCGACTCATAAAAGTCTTTATCTCCATATTGTCCAGCGCGACGAGCCGTTACCAGTCTTGCAAAGTACGTCGCTTGGGTCTCCATCTTTCTGTCCTTAATGACTGCGGTGTTGCAAAAAGGCACCATCGGGTTTACGTGATTTAGGGCTATATGCCCTAATTCGTGTCCGATAGCCAGCAGCTTATCTAGCCTCGAACCTCTTTCGGAATAATGGATATCGGCGGTGTAGTTCTTGCAAATAAAAGCAGCGCCAACATCATATCTCGACCTCGGACATTCGTGCTTGAAGATTTTGAATCTAATCGTTTTGCCCTTAGTGCTGTGGGCGTCCGATACCATCTTCTCGACTGCGCGCGTTTCGTGATCCAGATATCCGTTCGCGTCAATTTCTCGAAAAAGCTCTTTGCATAGCTTGTCGATATCCGGCTTCTTAAGCTCGTCATAGTTCAAGCCTCGGCCCTCCAATGGTCAAGAAGATAACTCTCTTTTGCGAAGCCGTACATGGTATCGAAATCATCGTCTGTTATTCCGGTGAACTGCGCGCTAATTACGCCCATGCGGTTTATTAGGTATGTATACTTCTCTTGTGTGGTTTTGTAGCCGTGACCAGCTAAGATTACGTCAATCTGGTCGTAATCCCTGCACTCCTCTAGGTCAGTGTAGATTACAGCGTCCATCTCCATCTCTCCTTTGTAAAAAGTAATTGAATAATCGCGGGACTCTATATCGCCCATCGTCATACCATCGCCTCCATTCGGCTAAATGTATTAGCCTATTTGGGCCAGTATAACGAATACGCGCAACGAATTATGTCGTACTAACTTAAATGAAAATGTATATATGCGCATAACGGCGGCGAAACGCGCCGACTTGTTACGCTCGGAGCGCGCCGATAGGGCTTGTCCCGCCCCACAAAATGGGTATACAAAACAAGCTCCCGTATCCGATTCGATTTTTCATCATTGCGCACCTTGCCGATCTGTAAATATTATCTGTATATTATCATAGGAAAATAGCAGAAACAAGTAGTTTTTGTGAACTTTTGCGATAATTCTATGCAAATATGCGATAATTCTATCGTTGTACGCTACTGACGTTCGTCATATATCTGTGCCGTCGCCGTCATGAAAAAATACTTTTCGACATGGCAAAATGTTCCTTGACAAAACAAATGGTGCGCCCATATAATATTTACGTAATATATTGAGTTAATGATTACGTAACATGGAAGGAGGTGGACGACACGCCACGCGGGAAAGTTACCGACGATCCCAAGTTTATACGCTTGGAGATAAGACTTACCGAAGACACAAAGGCGATGCTCGATTATTGCGCGGAAGCAAACGGATACTCAATGGCCGAAGGAATTAGACGCGGCATAGCCATGTTGTATCAGCAAACTATAGGCGACGAAACAAAAGAATAGTGCGCCCATCCGACCAAAGAGCGGCGCACTAAACCCCAAAACAGCCCGAAGGTTGTCTACAGGTATAATAACACGTAGGCTCCTTCCGGGCAACAAGAAAAAAGAAGGAGCTAACGATGCAAAAATTACAACTGATAAAGTCGGCCAATTTTGGCGAAGTAACGTGCGATATCTACGAGGGCGGCGACGAGTTTTTTATGACGCGGGAGCAGATCGGGCGGGCGCTGGAATATGCGAATCCACGAGATTCCATTAAAACGCTACATTCCCGATTCAAAGAAAGGCTTAACACGTTGGGTTTTTCGAGGAGGGTTCAAATCGATACCCCTTCCGGGAGACAGACCGCAACCGTCTACACCCGTAAAGGTGTTATGGAAATCTGCCGTCATAGCGAACAGCCCAAAGCCGACGCTTTTATGGACTGGGTATGGGACGTGATGGACGGGCTGATTACCGGGCGCACAAAGGCCGTTCCCGCCGCCGAACTTGAACGCATTCGTATCCAAGCGCAAGCCGACCGTTCCAAAGCAATGCTTATGAACGCGCAAAACCGAACGCTCAAAACGCTCATGGGCACCATCTCGGACAAAAAGCTCTCATCCATCGCTGTCGAAGTATTTGGCTTGAAGTCCATCGAAGAGGCTACGGGCATTAACATGGGCCAATATCTGCCCGAATGCGAAAAGACGTTCAGCGCAACGGAGATAGGAATGCAGCTTGGCGGCATAAAGTCGGCCAAAATTGGCGCACTCGCCAATAAGCACGGCCTAAAAACGAAAGAGTATGGGATTATGGTTATGGACAAATCGCCTTATAGCAGCAAGGAAGTACCGAACTTTCGATATTACGCGAACGTCGTTCCCGTCTTGCGCAAGATTCTGGACGAAAGCGTGTAGGACAACAGCGCAAATGCGCCAGAATAGAGCAAGCGTAAACAAACCGCCCTTTGACCGGGGCGGCTTGTGGGGTGTAAATACTATAGCTATGCGCTCAATCCAGAGTAACAAAATCTTCGCGAAGATATCCTTCCATCCCGTCGATACTGACTTCGTACCAGTCCCCATCTTCACCTAAAATCGTTGCGCTTGACGGCTCCCCGACCTTACCGACCACATCGTAGTCTGTACCGGGGCCAGCGCGAAGATTGATATCTTCGCCGTTAAGGGAGGCGGTACGAGGGGCGGGGTCGGAATCGGTTGGTTCGGCGGGTGCGGAGTTATCGCCGTACAGGCAGAACCACGCACTATCATCAAACCTTGCCAGCGGACTATCTTCATCCTTTGGAACAACGCAATATATCCAACCTTTTGCCGTACCACCTTCGTATATTTCGGCCCCAAACTTATCATCAAAAACCGCGCTGTAAAACTCGGTTGAAATTTCGGAATAAGAGCTGTCGAAATATTCAAAGCGGCCAGAATACGCATCATACGCTTCTTCGTCGCTCCAAGCGTTTAACACGAGCGTAACGTTGAATAGCAACAGTTCGCCATCCTCCGGCTTTTCGTTGTATCTGTTCCCTTCCTTCACGACCTCCCACGCTTCGTTGCCGCGCAAAACTTCGTTGATTGTTATCGTAAAGCTACCGTCCCCAGAATAGCTAGACAAGTCGAAGTCTACGGCTTGTCCAATCGGCGCGGGCATAGTGCGTGAACCTACCGTCGCGGCTTCGGCGTCTGCTGCTTCATCGTATTGTTCAATCGACGTTGCAAGGAATTTCGGAATCGTCATGCTGCCGCCCATGATTGTTTCGTATGTTTCCATGCCATCCATTACCCCGTACATGGTAACGATATCGTTTTCGAGAATCCGATTATTGTTGCTCATGCCGGGATAGATAACATAGATGGTGTCGCGGTAGGAACTGCCTACCTTTGTGACATTTGCGCGAAGCGTTGCACCCACACCTGTTGAGTCCGCGACAACTTGGATTATCTCGCCTGTGAACTTTGCCTTTGCGCCTACGTAATTGTCGGGTGTTCGGGCGATATCCTCATACGCCAATGCTTGAAATTCATCATTTGCGGTAGTCGATTCACTCAATCCGGGTTCTGCGGAGCCGGTGTCGATCAGGCTTAGATTGGCTTCGGCATCCTCTCCGTCGCCGCCCTCGTATACGGCGAGACGGGCTTGCAGCGCATCTCTCTCCGCAACAATCTTGTCGTATTCTTCTTGCGATACTCCGGCGCTAACCGGCGCGGCACAACCAGTCAGCAACAACAGACAAATCAACAAAACAAGGATTCTCTTCACGGTAAACCCTCTCTTTCGTATCGCGCCGCCAAAGATGCTATCTGTTTTTGTCTGGACGCTTTGATGGATATATTGTACCCAAAAACAGGATTCTTAGCAATAGAAAAGCCCGTTGCCTTGCTCATAATATACGGTTTGTATATTTTAGATTTCCTGCGTACTATATATAGCGGCTGTGCGAACACGCAAACAAGTGGTATAGTGAATACAAAGATGCCATTCGGAGGTCGCCATGTACAGGTCATTTTCCGGCTATTGCCCCACGCAAGACAAGAAAACAACGATTGACATAAATTATAAGGACGCATCAGATACCCAGAGCAGGATATTCATTAGGGGCTTGATAAGTTGCGATTACGTCAAGCGCGGCGGCGATTGCTCTCTGCCAAAGGGTTGCCCGATACGAGCAAGTGCGCCGGAGGAATTACGTGGTTAAGTCCCTCCAAGCTTCGCCTCGCGTACACACACGTCCGCAAGTGTAGTTATATCAACGCTTTCGGGCATTAGCTCCAGCGTCACGACAGGGATATTGCCCGCTTCTATCGCGACGCCAGCTTTCCGTATGCGCGTAACCTCTGCGCCGTCTATAAAGACGCGCGTTTTTCCGCATTCCCGCCGTATCTCCATATGCACTTTCTTGCGTCCGAGCCGATTATCCATCTATAATAACCTCCATATCAATACGTTCCGCTTGCCATCTCTGCTGCGTTCATAATCCTAATGAGCGCACGACCGGCCTCTACGTCGGTTATCCTGCCGCCGCCGTTACCTATCGAGGCCACAAGCTGCCGCAAGAGTTTGTTTGTTTCGCGCTGTAATAAAACTTGTTCACGGTTCGCGCGTTCTACGCCGCCCGTAATGCCCGCGACGATTTGCTCATTGTTCGCCACGGCGGTTCGGTTGCCCATTTGTGCGACAAGCTCCGGCCCGCGTTCGCGCGCAATAAAGAGCTGTCCCGCATCAACAAAACCGCCGGACGCAAGCTCTGGAATCGTTCGGATATTGAACCCGAACGACGAACCCCGCGCCATGCCGAGCAAATCAGCTACCCAATCGGGATAGTCGATTTTGATGGAGTTGATACCGTTCACGATACCGTTTATTGCACGAATAACCGTGTTGATTGCGCCCTTGAAAAAGTCGCCTATGGGGGTTGCTACTTTTTCGTTGAACCATGTAGCGACATCCTTCCAGACCTTTTCAACGTCGGCCCATAAGTCTGTGAAGAATCCAGATATATCGCTAATAGCTGAATCGAAAGCCGTTTTAACAGGTTGAATTACCGTCGTGTCAAACCATGTTGACACAGTGTCCCATACACCCTCAACATCTTCCCACAAGCTCTCAAAGAAACCCGATACGTCTGTCCATAAATCCTTAAAGAATCCGACTACTGGCTTAATGACCGTAGTATCAAACCAGCCGCTTACCTCGTCCCACACGCCTTTTATATCACTCCACAAATCCGAGAAGAATTTTGAAACTGGTTTAATAACATTCGTGTCGAACCATGTTGATACCGTATCCCACGTAGACTTAATGCCGTTCCATATTGAATCAAAGAGTGTAAGGATTAACGCTATCGGAACCCTTACGACCTCCCATATACCGTTCGCAACTCCAGAGAACCACTCGACAGCGCCGTTCCATACACCGACAATATCATCCCAGATTCCAGTAAAGAAATCGGATATAGGCTTTGTAACCTCTGTTTCAAACCAATCGGCAACGCCGCCCCACAGGGTTTCTATATCCGTTTTGATTCCCGTAAATGCACCGCTTACCGCGCCGCCCACGCGCTCCATGAAAAATTCAAGGAGTGCTATTTGGTCGCCGGACGCAAGAATATCATAGAAGCCTTGTCCAAGCCGTTCGGCCATATATGCGCCCTCGTTTTCCATAAATGAAACGTCCAGCGTTCCTTCTGCTTGCCTAAACGCATCATCAATGCCGGAATAAGCCGTATGCACCGCTTGATACGACATGGCCTCGACAGCGCGGTCGTATTCCGCGCCGGAATAATAGGATAGGCCAAGAGCGCCTAAATGGTCTTTCCATGTAGGGCTACTTGCATCTAGAGCTTGATTAAGTTGGCTTTCGTACGCAGACCTTACTTCCCCAAAGATTTCGCTAAGCTCGGTCTGTATGCCGCTTTTCTGGTTTGCAAAATCATCTATCAATATTTGCTTAATATCGCCAAGCATTTCTACATCTTCGAGGTTTCCGGCTGCTGTGGCGGCGGCAATTGCATTGTCAATTTCGGTAATCGAAACGACCTTCGCTTGCTCTATTCCGTCTAAAAGCTCCTTGCCGATGGTTTCCATTTCGCCAATGCGCTTTTTCGCATTCTCTAAATCTCCGAAGTCGATAGGCGTATCTTTAAGGTCTGACTTCATGAGGTTGAATTTGGTCTGCGAATCCGTAACCGAACCGGATAATTCACCCATCCGCTTCGTGAGGTCGGCTATTTCTTTGGATTGTGCCTCAAATTCGGGCGTACCCCGCGATAAACCCTTCAGCCCCTGTATGGATTCGTCTAATTGTTTCTTTAACTCCGCGAGTGAGCCTTGTGTTTCGGACGCAAAAAGATTATAGCTACCGATTAACCCCTCAATGTGTGTGGCGGTTTCGCCTGACGCCCGCGACAGAGCGCCGACCAGCGCCGTATTGATTATTTGGGATGAAAGAGTCAGTTTTTCATTTATAGTGTTGTAAAGATCGTCGAACATGCCTTTCAGCTTGTCGATATCCTCTTGCATCACCGGCGTATTTATGCCGATTGTATTCATGAATGATTCAATCGCGATTATTGAATTGTCGATTTCCTCTTTCTTGCCGACAATTTCTACGCCCATGCGCACGATTTCTCTATTGCGCTGCGCGTCGAGCGTTTCCCCAAGCATACGCACTTGTTCAACGTATGCCTCAATCGGCGTACCGCCATTATCGAAAAGGAATGTTCCGACAAACTCCTTGCGCAATTGCTCTTGGGCGAGAATTACGCCCGTGATTGCACCCGCTACCGCGCCTATCGCAGCGACCGCCCACCCAGCGGGGCCAATTACGCTTGCAAGGATAGGCCCAACCAGCGCGAACGAGCCCACAGCCGCGATTGCGGCGGCAAGGAAGGGGTCAACGCCGTTCATAACCATTGCGTATGCCCCGGTTGCTGCGATTGCGAAAGCGGCGACAAAGCCAGCCAGCGCCGCCTTTACGGCGTCGATGCCTCCGAGCAGCCCGCCTTTTCCGATTGCTGTGGCAACCTTACTAAGAGCGCCTATGAAGTCCAGAATTTTATCAACGAGCCAAAGCCCCGCCAGCGCCGCCGCAATCGTTTTTATGAGCGGCAACCAGCGTTCAAACTCTTTTATGATATCGTCTATCTGACTTTGCAGATCGCCCAAAAAGTCATACTCGAACTTGCTTAAATCGAAGTCCTCTATAGCGTCCCAATCGACGGACGAACCACCACCAGCGCCACTCGCCCCGCCGCCCGACTGAGACTGAATCAAATTGATCTGGTCGAAACCGGCAAGTAGGCCCTTCAATTCTTTTGCTTTATCCGACGCGCCGCCTAGTCCATCTTCGAGGTCGCCAACAGCGCCTCCAGCGTCCTCAAGGCCGGAATAATCAATCGTTGGCAGTTCAAAGCCAAACAATGTAGCGAGCGCCTGTATCGCGGTCGTTAATACTCTCACAAAGGCTATCACATAGGGAATAACCTCTATGAGAATCGGAATAAACAGATTACCCAGCGCGCGCGTGAGCTGCTTAATTTGACCATCCAGAATACGCATTGCATTAGCTGGCGTCATGATAGTACGCGCCATGTCGCCCAAAGCGTTTGTGCTTTGCTGCATTATGGCGATGTAGCGCAACATGCCCTTGTCGGCTTCGGTCATGTTCGCGACTTTTTGCTCGATGCCGAGCGAAAGAGCTATCTCTTCGAGTTTCGCCTGTGACAAGGCCATGCCCCAGCGCCTTAATGGTTCGATCTCCCCAGCAATACCGCTTTGCAGTTTCGTCATTGCTTCTTCGACAGGGGCATTGAAATACGAGGATAAATCGTAACCTAATTGAGTGAGTGTTTTGCTCATGGAGTAGGCTTTATCTTCGACCACGCCAAACCCGGTCGCCAACTGCATGAACATGCCTTGATTACGTATCCACTCGGACATATCTATGCCCATAACGTCCTGCACCTTTTCAGCATAACGCATGGCTTCATCCGCATACTCGCCCATCGACACCGTAAACAGATTAACGTTCTCAACAAAAGCATTAGACTGATCTATCCAGCCTTTGAGTACGCCGCCTACGCGCTTTATAGCGTAGGTAATTACACCGAGCTTCGCTATAGTGCCGGTCGCCGAATTGCCGAATAACCCCGTACTCTTTGCAGCCTTACTCATAGCCGGGGAAAGCGCGTGCGCCGCCTTTGCCAGCGCGTTAAGGCGGGCCGTACCGATGTTGGACGTTGCATTGTTCAGCCTGTGTAGCGCCGCCGCCAGCTTGTCTATGTTTGTAAATATGACATTGGAAATAGGCTTGATCTTGCCAAGCGCGCCCAAAGACGTAACGAGTTTGGCGATACCGGCAAACTGAATACGGTCGAGCCCCGCGAAACTCTGCATACCCGTGCCCAATTGGTCGAGGTTCGCGACAAGTTGCGGGTTTACGGGCTTAACTTCGCCGATCTCGTTAAGCGCATTCGTGATGTTTGTGAGCGAATCGCCCAGCGTTTTCGAGACTTTGACGCCATCCAGTTTTCTTAAAGATTCGGCTACTTGATTAACGCCCTCGTAATTGGCGTCGGCGCTGAAAGAGCCTATAGATTTTCCGATATCCGATAGGTTGGTTTTGATAGTGGAACTTATTTTTACACCGTCTAAGGCTTTTATGGAATCTGAAATTTGTTTAAGTGTGCTTGGAGCATCGGCGGTTCCGTTAATCGCGACATTAATTCGTTCAAGTGACTTGGCTATAGAATTAAGGCCAGCGCCGCCACGTGCCGCCGACCTAATGGTTGCGAGTGCGGCACCGATGCCGTTAAGCCCCTTAACAGCCTGCGCTGAATTGTCATCGATCTGTACAGATAACGAATCAACATTGACCGACACATCGCGGTACGGCGCTCACGGGCGCTCGGCTCCCTTCCTATACTGTCTACAGCGCCGCCTTGCACTTCATACACACGCTGCGCCTCGTCTGGTACGTATCGCAATGCGGACAGATAATCATTTCGCTACCATCGGCAGATAAGAGCATTGAAGCCCGCGCAGCCTCGTTCTCTCTATCGCTGGCGCGTTCCAAATTGGAGAAATAGGCGATTATTTTGTTCTGTTCCGCGCGCTCCTTCGCTGCTTTTTCTTGCGGCGATAGCGGCGTTATGCGAATCGGTTCTTTTATGTAGTCTTGGGCACGCGTTCCCTTTTTGCGGAGGGCGTTGCTAATGGCGACACTTACTCCATCGAAGAAATACAGCCCTTGTAGCCAAGCGAATTGGCTTTCTTGTTCGAGCCGCAAATCATATGCTCGGCGATATTCAACAGCCGCCCACGTTTCGCCATACCAAAATTCTTTGCGCGGCATACCCATAGCCATATAGACAGGGCATAGCCTCTCGAATTCGTCACCCCACAAGCCGATTATTTCCGCGCCGTCGTGCTCGTCTGGATCGCGCTGCTCGTCTAAAGCTCCACGATCCTCGTCGAGTTTTTTCTGACTCGCGCGATGTCGTCTTTTGGGATAATCAGTGTATCGAGCGCTTGCCTGTACAGGTCGATCAGCCGTACAATTTCTGCGTCCATAAGCCCGCCCAAGTCTTCCAGAATAGCGTCCGTCTCGGGTCTTGTCATGCTTTTGTGGTTTTTTCGGAACGCATAATAGAACAGGTCGGGAAGGCCACCGGCAACATAATCCGTGACCTCGCCAAACTTGAATTTCCGGTCTTCGGCGTGCTTGATGGATTCGCGACTGAAATCAAGGATATATGCCTTGCCCGCCTTGGGTTCGATTACCTTCATCGGATTTATGCGCTTTTTCTCGTCGGGAACGACCTTGATCTCCGTAACAGGATTCGTGGTTTCTTCCGCAGCCATATAGAAATATCTCCTTATAAATTATTGCGCTAAGGGGCCGATACACGGCCCCGCGTGTATATGCTTGTCCCTACGCCGCCGTCGGCTTCGCGGCCCAGCCGCCAATGTCGTTCGGCGCGATGTACGCCGTGATCTGCAAACCGGCGTTGACCTCGATTGCTGCAAGGCCCAGCGGAGAAGGTTGCCCCGCAAAGTAGAACGCCCGCGACAGTTTCGGAATAACGACGGCAAACCACATCGAAAGACTTTCTTCGAGCGCCGATTCGTATTCGTCCACCAGAGCGTCCCAAGCCGTGTGAAATTCCTCTGTGTGATTCGCGCCGAAACCGATTGCCGAGCCAACGTCCTTCAAGCCGGTAATGTACCGCATGAATTCGGTTTCGGAGAGGTCGGTTACGTCAATGGTGTTCGGCTCCGGGTTGAAATCGGGAATCGACCGTATGTTCGATATCGTCCTGTACCCGGACGTAGGGCGAGTGCCGGACACGGTTTCCTTGCAGCATTGCAAAGTGATTCCGGCGGTAGACAGTTCGTTAGCCATTGTTGCCCTCCTTCTTCGCGGCGGGGGTCGCGCTCTTAGGCGCTATCTCGCCCTTGCAGCGGACACAAACCGCGCTGCCCTTCGGCGTCCTCTTGCAGCCGCACGATTCGCAGTAGACGCAATCCTCCGGCGTCTCCTTGCGCTGCTTGTCTATGAGCGCTTGGCGCTCTTTTGAGAGCTTCTTTGCCATTCCATCCTCCTACTTCTGGTAAACTATCAGTTCATCCGAGATTTTCGCGCGCCATTTCGCGACGCGACGGGCTATTTTTGAATCAGTGTTCGGTATGGGCGAGTTCATCATCCGCACAAATCCGAGCGACAACATTACTTCGTCTGCCGTGTTCATGATCGTGCGGGCTTGTGCTTTTCGCCCGGACACTAGGTTTGAATAAACTTCACCGACATACACAACCCAAGCGGCGTGATCGACTTTCTGGAAATCGTTCGAGTCAGCGTCCGTGTAGTTATCATCTTCCCAGAGCAGAAACGCCGGGAACGTTGCGGGAACGGCTTGTGCGTCGCCAGCCACGAATATGCCGGGGTGTTTCTCGCGCATTATCGGAGCCACTTTGTTGTAGACAAGGAGTTCGCAGTCAATCATTGTGCGCGCCTCATTCCGCTCGGTAGCGCGGGAGCAGTAACGGCCTCGATGGGATTCCATCCCTTCCGTATTCGATCTCGTGCCGTTTGCGGCTTAACCCCGCGCTCTTCCGCCCACTCTGCTACGGTCTTCTTCACACCGCCAATCTCCACAACAATGTTCCTGCGGGTATTTCTGCAATTTATCTTTTGTGTTACCCAGCGGCAATTTGAAGGTTCGTAATCGCCGTCGTTATCCTCGCGGTCTAGCGTGCAAGCGCCGCGCTTGGCGTTGTCTTGATATCCATTGGCGAGTGCCCATTTGGCGAATTGTGAAAAATCGTGCCATTCTTCACAAACGGATATTCCACGTCCAACGTAATTCTTTGCCCCGCTCACGTTTGTGTTCGAGCAGCGCCCAATCATATTCATCCACACCCCGAACAAACGAGTATTTGTCATGCCGTGGGTTCGCCGTATATTGCCTATGGATTCTCTGTATAGGCACCCGCACGATTGGGTGTGGCCGCTCCTCAAGTCGCAGCTACTAACGACGCTTTCGTTCCCGCAATCGCACCGACACAACCAAAACGCTTTGCCGCCCCTTCTCGTCTCAACGTATGAGAGTACCGTTAAGCGCCCATACCTTTCGCCGGTTATGTCTATGCGTCTACTCACTTCACCCGCCCCCCAAAAACCTCTTTTGCGATTTGGTTGATACGCTGGCTCACTTCCATTACGGATTTATAGAGGGGCTGCTGCGCCGCTGTACCGCGAGTCTGCTTCAACTCGCCGTTCTCCTTGAATCTCCACGAGCGCCGCTTGCCCATTCCTTTGCCGTAGCTGCCGATGGTGAATCCGAGTTCGCCGCCTTTAGGGTGTTTCGACTGCCCAGCGGGGCCGCCGTGTGTGATGCCCGCGCCAAATTCAGCCCAAATTGCGTCTGCGCCACTCGCGACAACGATAGACACCTTCCCATCATCCTGCGCCGTAACCGTCACTTCCGCTTTCCGCGAACCGTCCGGGATTAAATCGTCAATCCATGCGCTGTCAAACCCCTTTTGCGCCGATTCGCATATTTCGTCGGCAATGCGTTTGCGCAATTCCGTACATTTGCCGGTCAGCCATTTTTTGTGCTGCTCGATGGCTTTTATGGCCGCGTCGATGCTCTTGGTGTCGAACAGATTGATGGCGATGGTCTTGTTCACGGCCCGTCACCCTCCGTCTCGCCCTCACCCGCTTCCGGTACTTCCGGCATGGTTGCGACGGTAGGGGCATACGACACGTTGACCTTGCGAATGGCGACGTAGCATTGGTTACGCGACGGCGAAATAAGATACACTTCGTAATCGTGCGGCAGAAGGTTTCCGCTTTCGTCTCGCGGCGGTTCACCGTTTACCAGATTGTCAACCCACAGCCTCGAAAGCTCTGTGAACGGGGCGTATCGGTCTTCGAGCAAGAACGTCTTATCGTAGTTTTCCGCTGCCCCGAACAACTCGATTACCGTTTCGCCCTTTGCCGACGAAATGGAAGCGTCGATCTTCGCGGGTTCGCTGTAGGTTATCTGGAAGCCAATTTCGTTGCCCCACTGGTCGTAAGCGATTTCGCCATGCTGCTGATTGGCGTACCATATGGGTTCCATGTTTTCGTCCATCAACCGCATATCACGCGCCCCTGACTACGCCGCACATCGGCACGATATCTCGTAGCATCGACGCCGGAACGTCGCCATCTTCGTAGGCTCTGGTAACGCCCGGTTCTGTGTGGCCGGTTTCGCCGTCCGCGCCCCGCTTGTCCCAAAGGTAGGCCGCGATTCGGCATTGAAGCGTCTCGTATCGGGCGGGTACGGTGGTTTGACTGGAATCATACGGATAAGCCCGCGCCAAAACCTTGTCAGCGGCCATAGCGAGATACGCGCCAAGCTTGGCCTTGTCCTCCGCTTTTACCGGCGTAAGGCTTTTGACAAATTCGAGCTTTTCCGCGTCCGACATTCCTACCCCTCCGCGCCTTTTTCGGCCTCCGCGACTTTCTTCAAGAGCGTGTCGTCGCTCATGCTGTGGGCGTTCCGTAGCCCAAGCTCTTTTGCCCTGACATGCAAGGCTTCGCGGTCGATTTCGGTACGGGGCGGGTCGGGGTTGTTGTCGTCGCCGCCGCTGGAAGGAATAGGGTCAACCGTTCGCGTCCAACCGCTATTCAGGAACGCCGCTAATTGCACGTCGTTTGTCAGTTTGACGGTTCTGCCGTCCTTGGTTGCGACAAACATGTTGCCTCCTTACGCCGCTGCGGACGAGTAAATCGCGTTCTTCTTGCTTTCCAGAACGAAGCAATCGTAGTACACGCGCCCCTCAATGAGTACGCCGCTGATTCCGGGCGGGTCAACGTGGACGTGGAACTCGAACAGTTTCACCGGCGCAATCGCGGCTATCGGGTGCAAAAGCACAAACTGCTGATTGACCGGAAGGTAACTGGCCGGAACCGGGATAAGCGGTACGCCGTCAACCATGCCGAGCACACCCGCCGTGAGCATGTTCTGCGCCATATCGCCCTGCTTGATGAAGTTGTTGTCGAGCTTGAGCATGTTGTAGTACGCATAGGACATGTACGCGACGCGCCCGAATATCGGAACTTTCGCATTGCCCAACGCCTCCTGCCCAGCGAGGAACAGTTGGTAGGCGTTGCTTGCGGTAGCCGCCGTATCGTCGGTATTCGCTGCCGCCGCCGCGACGGTCGCGATGCGGTAGGTGTCCAGTTCCGGGATTATCTCTCTGTCAACCTGACGGCGAAGTGCGCGCCCAGCGGCCTTTATGCCCATCTGGTCGATATCGTTACCCCGGTCAATCGTCGTGGTGAAAGCGCGGTCGCGGGAGAGCGTCAACGCTTGCTTGGTGTCCTGCAATTCGGCAGGAGTGCCGTAACGATTCGCGCCAGTGCGCGTATAATCGTTCATCGGCGACGTGGGGATGGAGTATACGTTGACGGTCTGTACGCCCGCCCAATCGTATTCACTGTTGAACGCGATATTGGTTACGGACGCAAGCGTGAATTGCTCGTCAACAATCGGAGAGTATTTTTCTGCGAGATTAACAGCCATAACTTCTTATCCTTTCCTGAACGCTTCGATGAATGGATCGAGCTGTTCTTTGTTTTTGCCGCCCGTTACGAGCTCCGGGCTTTCCTTCAAAACCGCTTCGCGTTCGGCCTTTCGGGCAGCGTCAACCGCCACTTTTACGACCGCCGCGATTTCTTTTGCGATAGATTCCGTCTTTTCGCCGTCTTCACCGGTAATCAGCTCGGATAGCGGCAAGTAATCATCCTCCGCAAGCCCCATGCCAGCCAAAGCCTGTTTAGCCTTTGCGCCCGACGAAAGCAGCCTGTACGTTTTTAGCTCTTCTGCCGCCTTTTGCCGATCTTCCTCTAGGAGCTGTTCTGCGCTTTTCGATGAACGCTTTAACGCTGAAAGCTCTTTCTTCGTGGCGTCCAAAGCGCCCTCTGCCGCTTTTTGCGCCTTAACGCTTGCCTCGACCTGTTTTCTAAGTTTTTCCATTTCGGCATTCATGGCCGATAGGTCGGGAGCTTCGGGCGCGGGGTCTGTCGCTACAGGGTCATCTACGGGCGCGGGATTCGGGTCTGCCGCTGCGGGGTCGCCGCCAGCCGCCCCGTCTGCCGCAAAAAGCTGTAGGTTCATGCGATAGGGCTTGTCCTTAAACATCTGTGTATCTCCTTGCGCTTTACGGCAGCGCCAGCCGCATATTTAAGCCGCTGGGTTGCCGAGTTTTTCGACTTCGCTGGTCGCATCAACCGCTTGGCTCATTGCACCGTTATCATTAGGCGACGTTGCTTTCGCTTGGGCCGCTAAAAGCCGCTCCTGCGCCGCCAGATCCTTTTCGGCCTGTTCCTCCTGCCACTTCTTGCTTTTCAGCCAAACGGCGCTCGGATCGTTGAACATTTCGCAGTATTCGTAGGCATCTTCCGGGTTCACGCCGCAATCGAGCATCATTTTGAGTGTTTGGGCTTTCGTCTGCATCGCGTCTGATCTGTTGCGCGTAAACTTAATTCCGATATCGCGCAAGGTGATATCGCCAATATCCACGTTCTGCGTATCGCGGCATATTTTCAAAACGAGTTTCAGATATTCCATTTCGGATTTCTTGAAAGACTTTTCCGTACTCATCGCGCGGGCTTCCGCTGCGCCCCAGCCGTTACGCAATACAACGGCCTGTCCTGTATCGCCGCCGCCTTGATTACGGTTTTGGCGGTCTGGTACGCCGCAAATTTCGTAGATAGAGCGGAGAAGATCGTCTTTAGTAATCTGCGTTTGGTCTTGGTCGAGCTGCGCCACAAGATACTTCACATCGGAGGTTCCTTGACCATTGCCAACCTCGATAGCGTCACCCGATCTCGGGACGATTGGATTACCATCTTTATCCTTTGGCAACGTGCAATTTATAAAAACAAGTAGCGCCTGAACAAACTGCTCTATGGCGTCAATGCGATTACTGCCCGTCGTGTTAATGGCATTGAAAAGCCAAAAACACAATTCCACATAGCCCATGCGATTCTCGTTCAGAACGTATTCGATTATGGGGATTCTGCCGTAAGCATGATTCTTTCGGGTTTTCGGCGCTGTCGTGGAGTAATCGGTGATTATGATTTCCGACTCCCAAATAAAATACGTGCTGTCGGTAAAGAGATTGCATATATAGCGCGGCCCGCTCGTAATGTTTAAGCCTCGGTCGATGAACGCCCCGGCAAATAACGGCTCATGGCCTAGACGGTTTGAATACACAATGAACGTCTCTCGCGGGTCGAGCACGTCCGAAAAATAAGGCGCATCATCAACCGTAACATTCCTTTTCGGGAGGCAGATTCGATAAGCGTTACCCGACTGGTAAAACCATTCCGCAAGCTCCAAATCCTTTGCCTCTTTGCCGTCGATGCGGGCGAAAGCATTCAAAAGGTCGATGGGCGCGATATCCTTTTGCCCCGCGTTCGTATACTGGATGGGATGGGAAAACTCGTAGCCCTTCTTAAACTCGACGATCTCGAACGCACGATTTTCTACGACGATGTTTTTTATCTCCGGCCTAATTTCTTTTTTGCGGCTGATAACCGGTTGATCGCCGCGCGCAAACCAATGGAGATAATCTATTTCTGCCGCGTTGACCATATGGAGCGGCAAAACATCATTCAGAATCGCGCCTATGGTCTTGGCGGTCAGCCTTTCGGGAGGGTCGGCATAAAGAACACGCCGTCCATAAACACCGGGCGTCAACGGTTCGTGATTATAGGCCGTTAGTGTGGGGATTCCCGGCATACGACGCGCTCCTTTCTGCTGAAATACAAAAAGCCGACAACGCTGGTTTCCCAGCATCGTCGGCTCTCGGCTCATGGCGCTCGGCTCTTAGATATTAACCGTTATTTCACGCTTGCACCCTCGGCATTTAACCGAAAGATTCTGCACTTTTGTATCCTGCTCTACCGGGAATAATCGTTTCCCGCAGTACGGGCAGCAAAACCAATTGTCTACAATCAAATAGATTCCTTCTCTGCGAATATATTTGTTCACGCTCATTATTGCATAAAATCTCATGCGCGTCAAGCGATAAATCTATATGTTGTGTTTAACGTGAAACATAAGGCACAATATATTGATTTTCCTGTTGCGTTCGCGCCCAAAACACTGTATACTTAAAGTGCGGTTTACCTCCTGAATGATGTCCGCTCCGTATTGCTCCTTTCGTGCGGGGCGGGCAACGTGTTATTAGTTCGTATACGGGGTGTGGCTGGGCCTATCGCGTTGGTCAGCGCGTAGAAACTGCGGTTCAAATCCGTGGCACTCCACCAGTGGCCGGGTAGCTCCCGGATGATTCGGGCGTAGCGGTTTACCCCGAAGAGAACAAAAATGCCCCGCCGAAAACGCGCTGATACGGACAGCCCCACCTCTTGCGAGTTGTACGGTTGCTCATGGCGCGATAATCAAGCGGGGAACCGCACATGCCAGTGTCGCCCAGTTGGCTAGGGAGGCCGTTTTGTAAGCGCAAAGCGGGGGTTCGAATCCCTCCACTGGCTCCACGCTTCCCTACCATGCGTAGGGCAAGTTGCTGAATACGCCGACAAAGCGTGTTCTGCAATCGCACATGTGGAAGTCGCGCCGGGGTTTAGCTGCCGGGGAACGCGAGGGTATCGAACCAGCATGTGCTGACCGCCGCGAAAGTGCGGCGCTTTTTATGCCGCTAAATACCCATCGCGGCCCGCGACATGACGGTAACTTTGTTCGTTCCGACGCCCCTTATCATATCCGTAACAATCGCCAGAGAATCGGGTGCGTCGTCGTTCTTGTTCTTACCCTTAATCTTGAAAGCGAAAACATTCTGCATGAATGTCTGGTATTCCTTACTCCGCTTGCCGTTCTCCAAGAAGTAAAACTCGCGGATTTCGGAGGCGCGGTCAACAATTCTGACCTCTTTCGCCGCGTCGTTCGGAGCGGCCTTATTTGTGATGTTTAGGCGGTATCCCTCCGTTTTTAGCTTTTCTTCAATCCAATCCTTATAATCAGCCGTCATTTTATTGGCCTCAAAGTGAGCGGCCTGTATGCCGTATTTCTTTATCTTCTCGACAATCAGCGGGCGCGTAATGTTCTTTTCCGCATCGCTGTAAACTACGTCATGGACGTAAACCGTGCCGTCATAATCAAAGCATATCGGAGCGGCCACAAAATCCCCGCCGCCCCAGCTCGGATCGACCGCCATAAAAATCCGATTCGGCTCTCCCGGCGGCAACACGCCGTTGTAATATAGCATATCGTCGGGAATAAATAAGGCCCCGCTCCGCTCGATGGGTTGTCCCATATATTGTGCCAACCAGCTCGCCATATCATTATTGCGCTCATATGAAGCGCGGCGTCGGTGAAAGTATATGGTCGAGTAACCTACGCCGTAATCGTAATCAAAATTGCTTTCGTCGTTCTTGTCGAGCGCCGGGATATTGATTACCTCGTATCTGTGGCCTACGAATTTATCATCATTTGCGAGTAAATCCATTCTAAGTCCAGCGGGGTCTGCCTCTGCCCAGCGAGTGCCTACCCATAGTATTTTAGCTTGCTCTTTTGCGCGCGGCATGAGATTGTTGTCAACTTTGAACCATGCGGAGGCCAATCTGTCGGGACTTAGAGCCTCCTCGATGCCGCCGATCAGGTCGTCCGCCACTAAGAGGCCATTGCAATCACAGGCTCCATTGAGGGTTCCGTAGAGTGAGCGGCATGTTAGAGACGGATAACGTTTTTTGCGGTCAATGTTAAGCGTTTCATCCTTCGCGTTCGTCTGTACCAGCTTCGCCGTCGGAAAAACATCATGCCATCCATACGTTGCGGGGTCATTGATTATCTCCAACACGCCGCTATAGAGCGCCGACGTTATTGTGTCGCTGTAGGCGCTATACAAGTTTGAGGCTTCGGGATTCCTGCCGATTATCCACGTTATGAAAAACATGAGCGCCGTCGTCTTGCCAACTCTCGTTGGCATTGAGACGAACATTTCATCGAGCGTACCGTCAACAAAGCCTTGCAGGTTGTCGATAACACGCTTCATAATCCTGCGCCGGGGCAGATAGAAACGCTCCGATGGTTTGCGGTTCCACTCTAAAAAGATCAAGTAATCCTCTAGGTTTTCTTTCGCCCCATACAAATACGTCCGCTTCACCAACCCATTAAGCCTATCCACCGCATCAAACGACAACTCGCCCCCCGCCTTAACCGCCCCCGTCGCCATCTTCCGCACTTCCCTATTGAGTTCGCGGGCAACGGCAACATCGCTTTCAGCCAGCACATAATCGAACAAGATTTCGAGCGGCTTGGGGTCAAACGGATTGCGCTGGATATGGCGTTTTAGGGTGGCGATTTCTTGGGCGGTGCTCATGCTTGCGTTCTCCGATTCCAAGCGCTTTCCGGGTCAATGCCGCCGCTGTCCGTAAATCCCGCGAACGTCACAACCGCGCCGCACTCGACGTTTAGGCAGCATACACCTACAATATCGTCGGTTTCTCGCAATTCAGCCTCGCTCCCACAAAACGGGCAAGGCTTTAGCTCTACGCTCATGCCCGTACCCTCCGATTCCAAGCGTCCACGGCGCCGTCCTCGCTTCCGTACAACGCGCCCGTATTCGCCTTGCACTTTTCGCACATGACGTACCATTGCGGCTCGTCTAAGGCCAGCAGATTCCCGTATCTGCCTGTGTGCGCCGTGCCGCCGCAGAACGGACACGCCAAAAGGCCAGATTCGCCTTGCGGCCCCGGTTCGCCCTCTGGACAACCGTTACCGAGCGGTACGATTTTAGACTCTCTCCGTCCGTCTGGCGGTTCGCGCTTCGATGCCAGCGGGGCGAGACAGCAATCCGCGCAACCCGGCACACGCCCCATGCAGCCGCCGGTACGACTATATGCGCCGAACGGACAGCTGCCGCAACCGGCGGGCAATTCATCAACAAATATCTTCATGCTGTTTTCTCTCGCTCCTTGTCGATTTCGTATTTCTTGCGGATTTTATGGATAATATGATTTATATTGGCGCGGGTACAGCCTCGAATCTTCGCAATATCCTTTTGCGGTAAGCCAGACAGCGCCATCATCAAGATTTGTTTTTCAGTATTGGTAAGGCGAGCGAAAAGCGAATCGTAGCAAGCGCCGAGAACATCGCTCTCAACGTCTACGTCCGCAACAAGCGTATCGGCAAGGGTCATGTCGCCCGATTCGCCTACTGGCGCGTCAAGGCTTGACAATTGCTTGTAGAAGAATGTACTGCCGCACTTTAGCGGCTTGATTAACGCATTCCCTTTGCACTGATACGTCCTAACATGTCCGTCGATGTACGATACGGCAAATGACGAAAACGCCGCTCCGTTCTCTGTGTCGAATCTGTCTATAGCAAGAATCAGCCCAACGCAACCAGCTTGAAATAAATCGTCATCATGAGCGCCATAATTAAGCTGCATCACTCTGGATGATACGAGCGGTATATTCGATTCGATAAACGCCGCTCTATCGGCTGGCGAGTTAAACGTCATTCGCTTTTCGCTCCACCTGTATTAACGATTTCAACTTCCTCCGCGCATACCGACGCACAATTCGCTTTTCAGTATGTCGGCCACGGCTCCGATAGACTTTGCGGTTCAAGTCCATGCCCGTCGCCAGCACTATGCCAGTTCGCCTAAAAGCGTCCATACTAAGCCTCCGTCGCTCCCATCCCGATAAAATCAGCCAGCCCGATACTGCCATCATCGCAACCGTGCGATGCGTAAAATGGCGGCTTCACTCCGCTATTGTGCGGCCATAATGAAGCGTCGAAATTCTGATGAAACACGCAGTCTCGCGCAATATCGGCATTAGCCGTTTGCTGATCGATCAATACACCGCCGCAAATACGGCATTTATAAGCCGCATTATATATCACGTTCATACCATCGCCGCCCCTTTCAACACAGTCCAAAACAGCATAAGCCATATAAACAGCGGCAACATGCCCAACATGGCCTCTGGTATTTTGAAAATTTCATCGCCCAATTCGTCCCATGCCTTTTGCAATTTCTCGCGGTCGGAATCGCTAATAAACATCGTGTTTTCGTTCCTCCCTCTCCCGCCTCATCTCCCGTATCGCCTCGCCCAATTCCTGCGCCGAATCGTCCAGAATCGCCAGCAGCGCGTTTGTCGCGGATTTCGGCAGCATGACGAATAGTAGGCGGGCCATTGCGCTAACCTTCATGACGTTTACGCCTCTTACGAACCGCCCGCACGATATCTATGGCCGTCCAGACTGCCGCCAGAAGCATTACAGATGCAGCAAGCCAACCCGGACGATAGCTAGGGATAAACGATTTGACAACAAGGATGATAGTAAGCCAGCCCAACCCCGCCAAGCCAAGCGCCGCCACAGCAAGGCTGAAATTGCCTAGATTGCGCCAAAACAACTTCGCGATGGATATTGCTGTTTCTTTGTCGATTTTTAGCATGATTACCTCTTTCGCGCCTCCGCGCTCAAAACGTGCTGTAATTGATTTCGATGTTCTCGCGCATCAGGTCGTGTGCCAGATTGCGCGTGAAAGCGCCCAAATCTACAAAATCATCGTCCTCTGGCACTGCTGCCGAATATCTGGACGTAAAGCAGTATTTTGGCCGGTCGTCGCTATCGACCGTAACGCCAGCGTCAAACTCACTTTTGGACAGGTTCATTTCCTGTATTTCGGGAATCGGCGTGATGTTCTCTTTCAACCACGTCATAAGCTCGTCGTATGTATCGAACTGCCGTAAGTAAAAGTCACTTGTAACCCGCTCAAAATCCCGCTTGTAGAGCGCGGTGACTTTTTCGACAATCGCGTCAATCTTGCGGGGCAGCGTCGGGTACGTTTTGCACTTTATGGCCTCGTAAATGACATTCGCGACGAGCGAAGCGCCGTTGACCATGTAGTTCGTCAACTGTAAATCCGATTTTGTTAAAGACATAATGAACCTCCATGTTTATTTGTTATTTCGCGCGCGGCAACGACGCAACGTCGCCGCGATAAACCTTGTGGCCGTTTAGGTGAAACGTGCTGGCCTCGTTTATGAATTGCGCCCCGCCAACCTCTGCCTTGATACATAGGCCACTTCCCAACTGCACCATTTCAAACTGCAACACGTCATATGTATTACGCAGCCAATTAAGCCAGCGCATCGCCGCATCGTTCGCGATGGATTCAGCGGACACTATTGTTGTCACCATATCACACATCGCTTTTCTCCCCTCTAAGCGCGTACAAATCCTGCCCACACATCACTCTTAAATTCTGCGCCCATCGCCAAAACCGGCACCCGCACCAGCACAGCGCATGGCCAATCTTCTCAAACACCACCGAGAGCGCCCACGTTGCTTTGCTAGGCGGTTTTGCGTGTGGGTCGTAACCCAACTGCTCTAGGGTCTTATCGAGCTGATACGCTTTTTCTTGCGGCGATACGCATGGTACGTCTTTAAAAGTGTCTGGAAACATAATCTCTCCTTCCAGCCTTGCGGCGCTAGAAATTCTTAAACCAACTATGGTCTAGTCCATACCGTGCCATTATCAGCGTCTTTGCCATCTGTTCGATAAGCACATGCTGATTGTTGCAATACAGGCAGTTTTGCGGGTTCAATTCCAAATCAAAATCGTAAATGATTTTTAGATGCAGCAGCTCGTGAACAAGCGTCTTTTCGTGAGACACCTTCGCGATTCTGTCGGCGGGAGGGTTTCGCAAAATGCGTATCATGCTAGTACGATTGACGTATTGCCATATGTTTTCGCCCGCGCTATCCGGGGTTTGAATTTCGTCTACATCGCACAGTTCGGCCTTTATAATCCAGTTTTCAAGGAATAACAACCGTTGCCAGTAAGCAAGGCAAGCGTCCAATTCTTCCTGCGTCTTAAATTCGATGATGGGTTCACTACTCATTGCGCACCTCCGCAGGATTCTTAAACCATGAAAACGGCAAGCTGTAACGAATCATGATGATGGATTTTGACATCTTCTCGACCAATTGCTCTTGCCCCGGTTCGCAGCCGATTTGTAGATGGAGCAATTCGTGAACAAGAAATTGCTCCACACAGTATCTAGTGATTCGCTGGCTCCACGTTTCCGGGTAATTGTGATATTTCGCGTTTATTGTGATTTCCGCTCGGTTCAAGGCGGGTTCGGGACAAATGGACGCCGCCACGCCATCCTCCGCATCTTTCACTTGGGCGCGGATAATCCAATCTTCGAGAAAAAGTAATCGCTGATAATCCGCGAGATAGGCGTTTAGTTCGCCCTGATCTGCGAATGTGATTTTGGGTTCGGGCTGTTTGCGCGGTATTATCTTCACGTCTATACCCGCCGGAACCGTTATTATCGGGCTGTTTAGGTCGATGGTTATAACCTCGTTTGTCGTTTGTTTGCCCATACCCTCAACACTCCACCGTCAATCTCGCGCCGACCATTCGGCAATACTTCTTCGCGGCCCGTAACGCCTCTGCCCTGTCCTTATTGTCAACGCCGGAACCAAACACGCCGACGTGCGGAAAGCCGGTCATGTGAAGGGTGTAAATACCGTTTTTGCAAACGAGTGTGTAGCCTTTCATGATTGCGCCCTCTCTGTCGACGGCGACGGCAGTGCCATCCAATGAGTAACACGCTCGAAACACGAACTCCAACGCCATTCGTTCAACGGCTCATGATTCGCGTCGAGCTGTTTTATGCCGCACGGATAGATTATTAGGCGGTTGACTTGGCTAACGAACGGCTTCTCGCTGTCGTGCTCGGAATACCCGCAAGCCAGAACGCTCGTAAACTTCATGCGCGAATCTTCGTGAAAGTATAGCGTGTTATCGTTTTCGGGCAAACGTTCATCAACACTAATCCAGCCCAGCGCCCGCCGATTCCATTTCTCTATGGCCGCTTCTTCGCTATCTTCCCACGGACCGATAGCCGCACATTGCCCGTTATCGCATACTACGGCCCATTGTTCGCAACCCGACGCCTCGGTCGGCGTGGCGCTGCTTTTGCAGAACGGACATGGTATCGCTTTCATCCCGCGACCTCCTGTTCTTCCTGCATGAATACCTTCCATACGGCGCAATTAGCCTGATTGAAACTCATTCCGTATTTCAACTCATTCTCTGTTTCGCGCAGGAGCTTGCGGGCAAGCTTATTCTGTGCGCAAAGATCACTGTACGGGTCGAACGACGGCGACTTGATTACGCAATCCTTGAATCGGTGCTTGTTTTGGCGTAGCTTTTCGGCAAACACCTCTATTGCCCTGTTGTATTCTTCGCTCATGCGCTTGCCTCCATCGCTTTCCGTAGATCGTCCTTTAGGTAGTAATCTCGCTTATACAGCTTGCAAAGCCTTTCACACTCCCGCCCGAACGCCGCCCAGTCTATCGGCGGAAAGCCGTATTCGGTCGGCTGGTGGTAATTAAGTTTGCCGATTTTGAACGTGTCGATGTAATCGGCGCTTTTGATCAGGCTGTAAATGCCGCTGGGATTCAAGACGGGTTCGCACGAAACCCACGTCCTTATCCCTTCCCGATGCGCTCTTTCCAGAACCGCCAGCCGTTCGATTAGCGGCGCGGCGTTCGGCTCGACGCGCAATGGAGTACCCCACGTAGAGCAGTCGCCGGTATCGGTTATGCCAAACCAATCGTTTTCATCCAACAAATCAAAATCGCGCTCAGCAATCTCGCCGCCCTTCGTCAATATCTGGACGTGCGAACCGGCCTCCTTGATGAGTTTGATAACCTCGCGGGTGATTGATGTGTCGAAGCCGCGCGGATATGCGTCCACCGTGAAGCACAAGTGGATTAACGCGCCTTTGAGCGGTATTCTTTCGGGCGGTGAAAAATCCTTGACGGCTCCCTTTGTCGGCTCCTTGTACGACACGTAATCCTTTTCGAGCTGCGCCTTTAGCGCGTCCAGTAAACCGGCGCGTGGCTCCACCGTTCCGTTCCACGGTCTGCCGAATCGTGCGGCCATAGGGCGGGCATAGCAGTAGAGGCAATTGTGTGGGCATGAGTCATACAGGTTCAATGCCAATTTGCAATATTCGTTTGCTTTCCCTTTTGGAACGTATATTGTTTGCATTACTTCTTCTCCAAACTCACCTTAATATCGCCGCTCACCACGGCCTTTTATAAACGCCTCGATAACGTCGGCGGCATTAAGTGGCTTGCATTTTTCAGTGAACGCCGCCGCTATATCTTCGTCCACTACTGCACCTACGATTTTGAAACCGATGCTCACAGCGCGTCCTCCAAATCTTCATCATCCCTACGGATCTTCCGCTCGAACGCCGCCAAATCGAACGGAACGCCTTGCCGATCTGCCCGCCGTCGGTCTTGCAGTTCCAGCGTGTCCTCCCACTCTTTCCTGTCGAACCGATTTCGCCGCTTCAAATCAGCTTCCATCCGCGCAATTTGGCGGCGCAGCGATTCAACCGTGCTGGGAATATCGCTCCTAATCCGATCATCCGCATACCGATACAGCGACCGAATAAGCGACTTAATCAGCACCGATTCGTCCACAGCCAGTTCGCGGCGGCGCGGACGCTTTACCAAATCGCGCCCGACATAGACTCCGATATCGGCGGGTATTTCGTGCGCCACTTGCTCGTAAAGCTCTGGCGTAAACACAAAGTAGTTAAAGTGGCCGACGAACGACAACGCTGCTTTGGAGCGAAAGTCCGCGAGTGTGGCCTTGATTTCGTAGCAGCGCCAAACGCCCTTGCTGTCGTAGGTGAGATAATCGACGCGCTCATGGCCGTAAAAGCCTATCGTGACCTCGAAGCAGCCGAACACGCCCATATGCTTACGGGTTGCGCGGAATATGTCGCGTTCGAGGGATAGGGTGGTGGAGGATTTCATTGCGCCCCTACCTTATGCTACCGTTCATTTTCGCGGCAAACAAATCCTGTAGATGCTGTCGCGGGTCGGCTTTATATTGGCCTATCTTGGATTCAGCCTGTTCCATGAAATCGGTCAGCACCTTGATTTCCGGCAATTGCCGAACATAACCTTCGCAAGCCTGAACGTCAAGGTCGCCAATTATCCCTTTCTGCTTTAGCAGCTCGACGATTGTGCGATTCCTGATATAAACGTCCAGCAATAGCTTTTTGTCGGCAATCCTCTGCTGTGCCGAATCAAGGTCGTAATAATCGTTATTCGCAAACATGTTACCTGTCCTCCAATAACCGATAGTAAAAACTCAACGTCCCATTCTTCAATACGGCATCACCAAAAATGCCCTGATCCACAACCTCGCTGATTATGTACGGGCCGTGATCGTCCTCGCCGTCTGGCGCGTCCCAGTTCGGGTCAAAATCATAGACCTTTGCGCGGGTCATATCCCATACCCCTCCCGCTTAATCGCATCTATAACCTCTCTGGTACAGAAAAGCGTATTGCCCACGACATAAGCCTCTCCCGGCGAACGCGGAACGGCGGCATAACCGTAACGCTTGCGCCACTTCTTGTCTATCCGCGCTCTCCTGTGGCGGCGGCGCTGGACGTAATCAACGTGCGGCTGGATTTCGATGATTCGTATGCCGCCGAGATAGTGGGTGGTCATGTCTTTGCTGCCCCTTCCGGCTCTACGCCAATCGATCTCAGCCAATCCGGGTTAAGCGGCCCTTCACCCGCTGGCCCTTGTGGATGATCGCGCACTTGCTTGCCCTTAATACCACAGATATCCGAATATTTGCAGTCCGAGCAGCCGCTTTTATTCCAGCCGGTATTACAGTCATGCCAATACTGGTATTCGCGCATATAAACCATCCTGATTTCGTGCGGGCGCTCCTTTTGGCATTCGGAACAAAAGTAAATTGCATCACAGGCGTATGCTTGCGGCAGTTCCTTTTTGCAAAAATGGCATGTTGCGTTTGACATAACGACCTCCTAAAACAATCCGCACCCTAAGAGTTTCACGTCATACGGACGATACAGCACAACGGACGCGCTCATTTTCAGCGTCTTCTTTGCCTTATCAAGCATACTAGCCGTCAACTCGCCATCCAGCAGGAATAGCGGGACTTGCCCGACTCCGAGCGGCGTAGATTCGTACTTTTTGTGCGGCTCCGCAAATTTACGGTACGCGCCGATCATCTTTGAAGCGTTGCCGTAAATCGGAAGGTAGCGGGCGATGTTCGCGCCGGTAAGCTCGAATTTATCGAAGGAAGTCATAACGCTCCTCCCTGTCCAGCAGTTCATAAAATCGGCTTAATTGGCCGTTTTTCAGCCTCGCATAACCGGTGTGCGGCTCGATATAGTCAATTTCGCGAACGACGTATGCGCCGTGAACATCAACGCCGTCGGCAAACTCTTTGTTATCGTCAAAATCGTAGACTACTGCACGGGTCATAACGCGCCCTCCATCCCCGCCGCATACCCAACCACATCAAACTCCACCGGCGCTTCATCATGCCGCAAATACAGCGGATGGTGCGGGTGTCCGGCCTTTGAAACAGCGCCTATCCGTATCCACCGCGAATCGTACTTGCCGACAGCGGCGAGAATGTCCTTCAAGCACTCGCGCAAATACGGCCTTTTTTCGATGATCGTTCCCCACGCCGCCCAGATATCGCACGTATTCAGACTAAAGAACCGCTCTATGCACTCCAAATTGGCCTTGTGAAGCGCGGTGTCCATGTGCCGGTGTAGGTCGTTCGGGTTCGGCGCGCGCTGGGGGTATATGTTCAGCATCATCCAGCCCTCATAGCCGTGCATAATCGCCCGCTCCGCGTCCGGCTTAACCGCGAACGCCAGCCACTTGATGCCGTAATCGGCGTAATCCCATGCGCAACCGTAACCCGGCCAGCCGCAATGAAACGATTCATCCTCTTTCCAACCGGCGCATGTGCGGTAGTAGCCCGAAAACGGCTTGGAACGCCATTTGGTCGGATCGAATATCTCAATCCATACCCAGTGCTTTAGCGGTTCGGCGTCGAAGGATTTTAGCTGGTCGATGGTAAGGGGGATGGTTTCGGCGTCCTCGTAGCTGCACAACCGCTCTTGAACCGTTACGCCGTCGAAGTCTGGATACACGCCGTAGGCTTCCTCGCCGCAGCGTTCGCATGTGACGGGGTGGATGAATACGGGCTGGCCGGTGTTGTTTCGGGTGGTTAGGCGTTGCATGACTTCTTCGCCTCCCGCTCTCTTAACGCAGATTCGGCCTCGGGGCGGGTCAAGAAGAACGTGCTACCCAGCGAGTTTATCTTCAAGACTACGCTCGACGCTTGCCTTACGCGCATTTCGTCTACAACTTGAATGTAAGCAACTTTCTTAACGCCAAATCCGATAACTTGCGCCTCGATAACTTCTTCGCGCGGTTGAAAATTTGTTTCTCGCGGGAAGACGGTTTTTATGCGATATATCGTACTGCCGACTGGACACGGCAACCATACCAACAACCCATCTTCCTTCGCGCTCTCATACGCCGCCAGTTCATTAACGGCGGTTCCAGCTAAATCGCCGCCTTCGATTTCGTGAATGAGTGAACGGTCAATGCAGTAGCCGCCGTTGGGAGATTTTTTGGTTAAGCGTGACATTGGCTTGCCTCCGTTTGGATTGAATAAGGATGGGAACGTGCATTTGCGGCGGCTTGTGGCGTCGGCGTCGTGGAGGGCGATGTGGAGGGCGCTCATGCTGAAATACCGAACAAATCGTAAATCTCGCGCGGAATCTTTCGGCAAGCATTACCGTATAGCGGATTGAACGCATAGCAGACGGAATCCCCGGATTTCAGCCTTGCGATAATGCTGCACTTAGCCATCCTCGCCAAGCATTCTTGCGCTTTTTTCTCTACAATGCCGAAAAGGGCGGCTATGTCTTTAAGCGTAAACGCTTCACCCGACTTCCCGATGATGTTTGTATCCTGCATGATTGTTTCGCGAAGCTTAAAAGCTCTCACAAGGTCGATACCGGCTAAACCCACATCGCACAACCGATAAACGTTATTTATCCCGACATACGACCGCCCCTCGTCGATAATCCCGCCGCCGATTTTGTCATTCCAGAACTTCGCGCTAGGAGTGCTTGGCATAATACCGGCTCTAAGCTTCTCGATCTGCTCATGAACGGCGGGAACGTCCGAAAACCATTCGCCGTGCAAGGCGTGCTCGTCCAATGTCTTGTGCAATGCGCTTTCAAGCCGCACGCCCCCAATCATAGAGTACAGGATTCGCAACTCATATGGATGGGCCGTTTGCAAACTGCGTAATCGCTTGGGGAGGTTCGTGGTATAGCCTATTTTTATTGGGCCTCCGTTAACGGCCTGAATGAAATATACAACGCCTTTGTCGCTTTCCGCTTTATCGTGCGTCGAATCGAAAAGGATTTCGTCTGTCTCCGGGTCTTTAAGGCGAAAATTGGCGGGCAGTGGCGTAACGTCACCATTTGCCCGAAGGATTTTGTATGTGTTGCTCATTTGCCGTCCTCCGCTACCCGCTCGTATCCCTTCTCGCATTCAGCCCGAATGGCAATCCCGTTCTTTTCACATTTGAACAATATCTCGGAAATACTTCTTTGCCCTAAATTGTGAATCCGCGAAAGCTTTTCTAGGGTGGTGTCTGCAAGTTCCTGCACCGTCTTTATCCCATTCCTTGTAAGGCAGTTATACGACCTGACGGTTAAATCCAAAACCTCTATAGGATGATTCAACTCGTCGTTCTCGCGTATGCGCTCCTGAACAGCAGAAAACCTCTCTCTCCGCCTCTCTGCTTCAACCGCTAATTCGGCCACACGCCTTTTTGATTCGATTTCGGCCTCTTCCTTTCTCGCCTTGACAATTTCGGCCTGTACCATGATTCCGTTTTTAAGCATTTCCGCTCTGTCGCGATAACGCAATTTCCTAAGCGCCTTGGCCTCTATTTGGCGTATACGTTCCCTCGTCAGATTGAATTGCTCCGCCAATTCGTCAAGCGTCGATTCATCTTTCACCCTGCCGATAATCACAATTTTTTCGCGCGGAGTAATCGTGTCAAGGACGCGCTCTATCGTTTCTTCAACGTCGTGCGGCATATCATCGTAGTTCTTTTCTCCAAATACGGCGCAATATAGCGATTCTGGCCAAACCGGTTTGTACTGTATAAATTTGCGCACCCTCGGTTCACCTTTGCTTCTTGGCTCCCTTGCAGCTTTATTGACATGTCGGCTAAACAGAAGCGACAACCGTTGCTTATCCATGCCAATCTTCTCGGAAATTGCTGATAGCGACGCTCCCTCGATTAACATATTTACCGCCGTAAGATGCTTTTCAAGCTCGTCGCGCCATTTCTCCGCATCTTCCCTTGTGATATTGGCCGTTGCATCGAGATATCCGAGAGTTTTCCTGTACTCGCTTATACATTCGGGACAAACGACCTGCTTATTCCTTGTTGCGGAAAAGGTCACGCCACAATGTAAACATGTCATGGATTCTTCACTTCCAGTTTGCTTTTTTCCGCCGTCGCGGCTCCGATCAGCCGCTTAACCTCTTGCTCTTGCTCGTTCAAAGTAATCGCAACGCCGACATTGAATTTAGACATCCACATCTTGCCGCCGCTATTTTTCCAAACGATGCTGTGATTCACGGCGTAGATGTTTTCCTGACCTGTTTTAAGAACCGATATGAACCCACGATCTTTTAGCGTCTTTATTGCGCGTTTTATCGTCGAAGTGCTCACGCCCAAAATCTCGCTCAATGCCTTATGGGAACACATGGCTCCGTTCTTCCTGTCCATCACGTCCCAAAAAACGACTAGCAGCGCCATAGACGCGGGTGCTTCGAGCGCCAATCTCATAAGCTCGTTCGTTTTGTCGAGGTTGTTTTGGACGAACCGCGAAAACGCGCTCTTGTTATATGCTTTATGCGCGGCGGCAGCGGCCTTTTGCGCAAGCCCAAGCTCATCTATCCGCTCGTCGAATGTGCGGCTGTTTGGGTTGCTGGGGTCTTTCGTTTTGCCTACAGTGATTACGTCCGTCGCTCACAACTCCTTAAAAACAGTGCGTAGGGTAGGCCACGTATTTGGCCTATGCCTAGTTCATCCTGTGACCCGTCGGTTTGCCCGTTTGGCCCTAAGTTTAGACATTTTCTCACAGGCCGTTCTTTATTATCTTTATGCAACCAGAAATATGGTTTCATTATGACTATTCTAGCACAGCCTAGACGAAAAAACAAGCCCAAAATACAAGATATAGTATATAATATTTCTCATACATACTACATATTGTGTTTCAAGCAATCCGCAACCGCTCTCCCTTGTACCCCATCACGTGCGAAAGCAGCGGCTATCCGAGCGCTAACAGCAGCAGCGCCAGCAGCCATAAATAAGCCGGATTTTTGAAGAACATACAGGCGAATACCGTAACTGTCAGCACCGCCAGTACCATGACGATCTGTTTGGCATACTTCGCCACCGTGATCTGCGCAATTGCTTTCGCTTGCGCGTCGGCATGGCCGTTCGCGACTTGGGCGGCGGGTTCGGGTTTGGGATTATCCATTTTCAAAACTCCTTCTGCACTCAATAATCTCTCGTATATCCCCACTTGCCGCATTTCGGGCAGCAGACGCGCCATATGCCTACGCGATGGCCGGAAGCATCGAAGCAATCCAAAACCTCGTTCGCATAAACGTACTCATGGCGGCAAAGCAACTGTTTCAGAAAACGATATAGTGAAAGATGCTTTGGCTTTGTTCGGAGCTCGACGTTGCCGACATCGGGAATTGGGTTGCCGTGACGGTCGGTAATAATCATTGGTCTGGAATTGAAGTTATCGCCCATTTCGAAAGCTCCTTTTTATTTTCTCTCGGATTTTCAGAACCGCTACAGCGCGGCCAGCTCGGATTCGAGGGCGGCGATCCGATTCCTTACGCAAGCCGCCATACCATTGGTTGTCGCGGTCTGGACGTCGTCGCCAATTATTTCAAGCGCAGCACGACTCGCGATGATATTTTTGACAATCTCGACCGCTTTTTCAAGCGTTTTCTTCGCCATTGTGAATACCGCCTTTCAATCCATCGTGAATGATTATGCTTCTTTTTTGTATTTTGCGGCGCTAAAAACTACACCGCTCGCTTCTTCGGTCTGCCCTGAATTGGCGCTTTCTCTTTCGTCAGTGCTTCGAGTGGCGTCATTCCGCACTTTTTAACCCTGTATTGCGCCAATTGATACGAAATGCCATATTGATCGCACCATTGACACATAGGCTTCGTTTCGCCGTTGATCGTCCATGAAACGCCGTTGCCGTCGTGTAGTTTGTGCCGCGCATGAGGCTTGTGGGGTCTATGCTTAACCTTGACTCGCCCTAAGTAGCGCCTGTTTTTGCCGTTCTCGCTTGCTGTTACCCAGTGGCAATTTTCAGGACAGTAATTTCCGTCATTATCGCGCCGGTCGAGTTGTTGGTCTTTACGGGTTTTGGAATAATCGTATCCGTAAGAGATAGCCCAGCCCTTGAACGAAAAGAAACTGTTACGCCATTCATCGCACACTGAAATTCCCCGACCGCCGTAATGGTGGAAATTCGGGCATTTCGGATTGTAGCATCGCTGAATCATCGTATTCCATACGTGATAAAGCCTGTCTTTATAGCGCTGATACGCCCCTATCTTTGTTGATTCAATCTCGGCCATGCGTCTACACGCTCCTTTCATTGCCTAGTTATTATTAGGCTTTTTATTTTCCCGGCCAGAAAAGTAGCTTACTGGCCTGTGGGGGCGGTTTCCATATATAGGGAGGGGTGGGGTATTATTCCATATGAATGCAGTCCATACCCCGCCCCGCCAGCCCCGCCGCCCGACTGCATACCCCTGTATAATCATACTTTGCATTAGGGTGGAGTCTATCGCAAAAACCACAGACGTAAAAAGCGCCCCGTTTGGGGCTTAATCGTCAATGTCGGGCATTCCGTCGCCGATTTGTTTGATGTATGCGGCTCGTTCCTCTGGCGGGCGGGGTTGTCCGAGCGGATCGAGCGGAGAAAGATTGATATCCTGTATGTCCTTCAAGCCGTCATAATTCTTTTGCCAGAAGATGCCGACAGCCTCTTTAACCTTGCCGTCCACCATCAATTGTTCGCGTATTATTGCACAAAAACCCTTCACTTTTTTGATGAAGTCGGCATGTGAAGCGCTCGGCCCTCGCCCTTGTGACCAATCATATGCAATATCTTTGTCTATACCTAATGCAGCATACGCCGCTAGATTCCCCGGCTTAACATCGTTTTGTATGCACAAATCAATATAGCGCTTGAATCTATCTTCCAGCGCCGATATGTTTTTACGGTCTACCTCGCCCCAGCTTATGACCTCGCCCGCCATCCAAGCATAGCGCGCGTTATCTCCCGGCTTTGTCTTGATACCGTTATCCCCTATAACCGGGCTAGTAGCGCCGCCATTTCCCCCGGCTCTACTCCCCGGCTTGCTCTTGCTCCCCTTCGGCCTACCCCGGCCCCGCTTAACCGCTTGAATATCCGTTATCTTTTGATCATCCATTATTCGTCTCCTACTACTCTCGCGAACATCTCGCTTAAAAATTGCCGAACAGTATCGACTGTAAAAGGCTCTGGCGGCGTGTCGTATACGATCGGCGCTGACATTGCATAACCGGCCTTTAATCCTGCTATCCGCTGCCGTATAACCTCCGCTTCCTCTGGTGTTATCTCCGACACCGACGGCGGCGCGTACATCGGCGTTATGTTATCCTTGTCCATGCCCTACCCCCTTAAATGCTGATGCCCGTAAAAGCCCGGCCCGATTACCGGCGTGATCGGAAAATGCCCGTGCTGCTCCGGCTCTCGCCCCGGCTCCGGCATTAATCCCGGCGTTCCGGCGTCCTCCGGCCAGTAAAATCCTATATGCGGATTATCTAAAAACCGCACTTTCCCCGGCTCGACCTCCGCGACTTGCCCGTCCTCGTACTCGACAATCGCGCCGGTCGTATCGTGCGAATTGAAATAATCGTCGGAACGCTTAACCAGTGTCACGCCCGCGCCCCACCCATGAAACAGCGCCCGCTTGCCGTCCACCTCGCACGGGCGAAGCTCGGCGCTTATTTTTATTCCGCTGCTTGCCATCTTCAATCCCTCAAAAATTCTTCGGTCACAAAAGCCATTTCCCCGGCGACGATTTCCGCGCTGGTCTGGTCGATAGTGATTTTCGCGTGCGGATGATATTCCGCGCATAAAAAATCTATTAACGGTTTTGCCAGCGATTCAAAGCGGCGCTTAATTTCCTCTTTGCGCTTTTCCTCATCCTGCTGCTGTATCCGGCGCGCTATTTCGCCGTTGATATCCTGTTTCATTTCCCCGCCTCAATAATAAATTAATTTCGAATTAATTATATCGCAAAAATAGTAAAACCACAATATATTGCGTTGTTTAATTCGTCTATACCACAATATATAGATTTTACAATTGTGAACAAATTATGAACAAACGAAAAATGTATTGCTATTACTCCGATAAAGGAGTATAATGGACAAAAGAAGGAAGGGAGACCAGGATCATGGCGTGGTACAAGATAAGCAAAGAGGACATCACGGAGTACAAAGCCCTTACCGGCGCGACGAACGATTCCCTTAAAAATTCTCCCCTCTGGCTGTCGGTCGATTCCGATGGAGATTTCGTGGCCACAAACCGCGCCCGTCAAGCGTCTTTCTATCGCGAGCTTGACGAAGCGAGAGAAGCGCAAGCGAAAAAGGCGTCCGCCGAAAAACTGGCCGCAAAACGCGCTGCTGGCGTAGTCACCTGGACGAAATACAACGGCGAATGGTGCCTGCTCGTCCCGACCGGCTCAGAAGCGCAAAAGGACGATATCGTCACCGTCTCCAAGCGGGACGGCTCCACCCAAGAAAAGATGCTCGGCGCGATAGTCGCGGAAACCCAGCGCGGCACATGCTACATAGCGCGTGACCCCGAAGTCAAAAAAGCCGCTCCCGCCGCTGTAGTCGCAGCGCCCGCCACAGACACC
>DBDD01000087.1:0-1576 GCA_002293365.1 Christensenella sp. UBA941
ACGAGCCGGTGCGTAATGCCGTGGGTACAGCCCGGGCAATAGTGGAACGGTACGTCGGTGAGCATATTGGTTTTTTCGAATACCTTGGTCATTTTTATGCCCTCCTCAGCTTCTTGATATTTTCCAAAACTTCCTCCGGCGAGGGGACGAAGCCGCCGTGCTTGGCAAAAAGATGTACGGGCTTTTGGCCGTTTATCGCGAGCCGTACGTCCTCGACGAGCTGCCCGGCGCTCATTTCGACGCTCATAACGCCTTTTACGGACGGCTGGTTTGCCGCATCGGCGACGGCCGCGTAGGGGAACGGCCAAACCGTTATTGGGCGTACCATGCCGAGCTTAATGCCCTCTTTTTCGGCAAGGCGGATAGCCGAGCGCACCACGCGCGCGACTGTACCGTATGCTACAAGGATGAACTCCGCGCCGTCGGTTTTGTAGCTCTCCCAGCGGACTTCGTTTTGCTCGATCTGCTTGTATTTTGCCTGCAAGCCGAGGTTTACGGCTTCGAGCTCGGCGGGCTCGATATGCAGCGAGTTGATAACCGCGCGGGGGCGGGATTTGTCGGCCCAGCCGACAGTTGCCCAGTCCTTCTTCGGGAGGTCGCGTTTTTTCGGCTCTTTGAATTCAACGGGCTCCATCATCTGCCCGATCATGCCGTCGCCCAAAATCATGACGGGGTTGCGGTACTGATCGGCAATATCGAAGCCCTCTTGAACGAGGTCGGCGGCCTCCTGGATCGTACTCGGCGCGAGCGTGACGAGCCGGTAGTCGCCGTGCCCTCCGCCCTTCGTAGCCTGGAAATAGTCGCTCTGCGCGCCCTGGATGGAGCCGAGGCCCGGGCCGCCGCGCACGATGTTGACTATCACGCAGGGCAGCTCCGCGCAGGCGATATAGCTGATGCCCTCTTGTTTTAAACTGATGCCGGGGCTCGACGAGCTCGTCATAACCCTTGCGCCCGCACCCGCCGCGCCGTAGACCATGTTGATCGCCGCGACTTCGCTTTCGGCCTGCAAGAAGCAGCCGTCCACCTTGGGCATGCGCTTGGACATGTATTCGGGAATCTGGTTTTGGGGCGTAATAGGGTATCCGAAGAAGAACCGGCAGCCTGCCTGGATGGCGGCCTCGGCAATCGCCTCGTTGCCCTTCATCAAAATCTTGGCCATTTCGTTACCTCACTTTTCGATTTCAAACACGAGATCGGGACACGTACGGGCGCAGGACTGGCACGCGGTACACGCGGCCATGTCCGTAATCGCCACGGGATAGTAGCCCTTTGCGTTGAGCTTCGTTTTTGAAAGCTCTAGTATCTTTTTTGGACACGCTCTGACGCAAAGCCCGCAGCCCTTGCAGCGCTCATCAAAGATGGTCATCTTTGCCAATGGGGTTTCCTCGCTTTCGTTTTAACGTTATTAAAAATTTATATAGTACATATTAACGCTTTTTCGGGGGATTAACAACTGTATAAAAGAGAGAATGTTCATGGGTTTCTTTTTCGACCGTCCGTAACGCTCTGAAATAATCAGGATATGCTATTTATTATAAAATACATATATGGTATTATAATGCAAATATGGTATTAT